>CAMCQV010000140.1 GCA_945877085.1 Chitinophaga pinensis | reverse complement strand
GCACCACCAATGATGGCACCAGCATGACCCATACGACGACCCGGAGGCGCTGTTTGACCTGCGATAAATCCAACCACTGGTTTTCTCAAATTATCCTTAATCCAATTAGCAGCGTCTGCTTCCATGCTACCACCAATCTCACCAATCATGATGATACCTTCTGTAGCAGGATCGTTCATTAATAATTCAACCGCTTCCTTTGTTGTTGTTCCAATGATTGGATCGCCACCAATACCAATTGCAGTGGTGATACCTAATCCAGCTTTCACTACTTGATCCGCTGCTTCGTATGTTAATGTACCGCTCTTTGAAACGATACCAATTGTGCCTTTCTTAAAAATAAAGCCAGGCATGATACCTACTTTAGCTTCTTCTGCAGTAATCACACCTGGACAGTTTGGTCCAATTAATCTTGTGTGCTTACCAGCTAAGAAATTTTTTGCTTTCACCATATCTTGAACAGGAATACCTTCTGTAATACAAACGACTAATGCAATGCCTGCATCTGCTGCTTCCATGATTGCATCTGCAGCAAAAGCTGGAGGTACAAAGATGATGCTCACATCTGCACCAGTTGCTTTAACAGCGTCAGCTACTGTGTTAAAAACTGGACGGTCTAAATGTGTTGTACCACCTTTACCTGGGGTTACACCACCAACAACTTGTGTTCCATATTCCATCATTTGAGTGGCATGGAAACTACCTTCTGTTCCTGTGAAACCTTGTACGATGATCTTAGATTGCTTATTTACTAGTACTGACATAGTCTCTTTTTATTAATTATGGCGCAAAAATAGGCTAAACCAGCTTTTTTTGCAGTTATTTTTCAACAAAAATTTGATGTTTTTTTCTAAATGGCTTGCAAGTACTACTTTTGCGCTTCACACAGTCATTTTAATAAAACATACTTATGGCAACAACATCAGACATCACGAGAGGAATGATCCTAAAATTGGACAATAGTTTATATACTGTAGTTGAATTTGGAGAAAATAAAACTGCTCGTGCAGCAGCTAAAATCTGGGCTAAATTAAAAGGAGTGGACAATAAGCGCTCTATTGAAAAGACATGGAATAGCGGTGAAACCGTTTACCCAGTGCGTGTTGAGAAAAAAACATTCCAGTTTTTATACAAGGATGATAGCGGTTACAACTTAATGAACAACGAAACATTCGAACAAATTGTGATGGCAGAAGAGATGATCGATGCCCCTCAATACTTGATTGAAGGTGCAGAAGTTTTTGTATTTATGAATACAGAGACCGAATTGCCAATTGGTGCTGAATTACCAGAAAAATTAGACGTCATAATCACTTATTGTGAGAATGGCGTTAAAGGAGATACTGCAACGCGTGCTTTAAAAGCAGCTACTTTAGAATCAGGGGCGACTGTAATGGTGCCTTTGTTTGTAAACGAAGGGGAGAAGATCAAGATCAATACCAAAAATGGTGAGTACGTAGAACGCGTAAAGTAGATTTTTTAGCCTATTTTCAAAAAGTAGGCTTTATATAAATTCCTTAAAAAAGGCCCGTTTTTAATAAAAAATGGCCCTTTTTTTGTGATTTTTGGCAAAAAAGGCCCACTTTTGTCCAAATTAACCAAATATGGACTTAAAACAAATTCACGATTTAATTAAGGTAGTTAACAAAAGCAATATTGGAGAAATCAGCATCGAAGATAAAGATGGCAAAGTAACCATTAAGCAAAAAGAAGATAAAATCACAGTTACATCTGCGCCTGCTCAAACGGTGTATGCATCAGCTCCTGCTGCTGCATCTGCCGCCGCTCCAGTTGCTTCTACTCCAGCTGCTCCTGCTGCTGCCCCAGCTGCCGACAATTTAATCACTATTAAGAGTCCAATGATTGGTACTTTCTACAGAAGAGCTTCTCCTGATAAGCCATTATTGGCAGAAGAGGGTACAGAAGTAAGCACTGGTAAAGTGGTTTGTATCATTGAGGCAATGAAATTGTTCAATGAGATTGAATCAGAAGTAAAAGGGACAATTGTAAAAGTATTGGTTGAAGATGCAAGCCCAGTAGAGTTTGATCAACCATTGTTTTTAGTACAACCTGCATAAGGTTTACAAAAGACTTCCCATTCTGTTTAACTTAAATTTAAAAGATGTTTAATAAAATATTGATTGCCAACCGAGGCGAGATTGCTTTGCGTATCATTAGAACCTGTAGAGAGATGGGTATCAAAACGGTTGCAGTTTACTCGACAGCAGATAAAGATAGTTTGCATGTAAAATTTGCAGACGAAGCTGTTTGTATTGGTGGTCCAAAGAGTGCAGAATCTTATTTGAATATCCCACATATCATGGCGGCTTGTGAAATCACCAATGCGGATGCAGTGCATCCTGGTTATGGTTTCCTTGCAGAGAATGCCAAGTTTGCGCAAATCTGTGCAGACCATGGCATTAAATTTATTGGACCAACGCCAGACATGATTAATAAAATGGGCGACAAGATCACCGCAAAAGAAACAATGATTAAAGCGGGTGTACCTGTTGTACCAGGTGGAGAAGGTTTATTAGAAAGTATCGATGCTGCTAAGAAATTAGCGAAAGAAATAGTGTATCCAGTCATCATCAAAGCAACAGCTGGTGGTGGTGGAAAAGGGATGCGTGTCGTATGGAATGAGTCTGAGATTGAAAAAGCATTCAACGATGCAAAAATGGAAGCTGCTGCAAGTTTCAAGAATGATGGTTTGTACATGGAGAAATTTGTAGAAGAACCAAGACATATTGAAATTCAAGTAGCAGGTGACCAATTTGGTAATGTGTGTCATTTGAGTGAGCGTGATTGTTCGATTCAAAGAAGACACCAAAAATTAGTAGAGGAATCTCCTTCACCATTTATGACACCAGAACTTCGTCAAAGAATGGGAGAAGCAGCGATCAAAGCTGCAGCTGCTATTAATTATGAGAGCGTTGGTACTATTGAATTTTTAGTGGACAAGCATCGTAATTTCTACTTCATGGAAATGAATACGCGTATTCAAGTAGAGCATTGCGTAACAGAAGAAGTAGTAAGCTATGATTTAATTAAAGAGCAAATTAAAATTGCTGCTGGCGAAAA
>CAMCQV010000139.1 GCA_945877085.1 Chitinophaga pinensis | reverse complement strand
GCATCTGGATTAGGAATGGTATCGGATGCCATATTACCTGTGATGATGTATTTGGTATTCATCATGTTCACAGTCGGTAAGCAATTAGGAAAATTATACCATTGATTTTCGATTAGATCTTGGTAGATACTCAATTTAGCAGGATTGTATCCACCCACTAATTTATGATGATAGGCAAGGATGGCGCCCTCATTGAATGAATTTTGGATACCACGTCTTAAGTCAATGATTCTATAATGAGATTTGTCATTCAATAATGTATTGTCTAGTGTTGTTAATGCAAAAGCGTTCTCATTTTCTGAAGCTTCTACATATTGACTTGGTTTTAGGTACTGTACATTAATCTGGAATAAATCCACCATTGATAAAATACCAATTGCAATAATAAATATGGTCTCTTGTATAGAACGTTTGATGAATAAGAAGATTAAGAAAAAAGCAATCCCAATAAAAATAATTGTTCTAGTTAAATCTGATTCAATAAATCCTTTACGGTCTTCTGCAATGGCATTCACCAAATCTCGGGCAGGGGTTTCAAATGCTGCTTTTTGATTGGGATCTTGTATTTGCATGATCTGAGTCATCAATTGTTTTTCGCTTTCCGATTTAAAATCAGCAGAAAAATACAATGCCATTACTGCAAAAAATACAAGGCCTAAACTGATCCATCCAACTTTATGTTCTTGTAGGAAGCTTTTAAAATTACTTGCTTTTATTACGGCATTCATGCCATACATTGCTAAGACGCCAATTAATAGTGTTGGCACAATAATGATCATACTTGGTGCGCGGAACTTATTGTAAAGCGGCAAGTATTTTAAGATCACTAAATTGAAAGACTCAAAATACGAACCAGCTGCAAGAAGAATGGACAGTACGATTACTGCACCAATCCACCAACGGTTTGGATTTTTATTGCTTCCGAATCCAATAAATGCAAAGAAACATATAAGGATACCTACATAAGGAGGGCCTGCTGTAAACCCAATGCCGCCCCAATAAAATTGCAAGAAGGATTGTAATTGTTGACCAACTTCTGGTTGCATTTGTTGTAATACTTCTATCGCCTTTGATGTAGTTGGGTCGACTAAATTTGGATCACTTGAAGCGCCATATATATGCGGGAACATCATCACCAATGGCTCCGACAAGAACATGCTATAACTTAATGCATAATCTTTATTCAATCCTGTATTGGTGATCTTACTATCCTTAGTGGCCAATGCGCTACCACCTCTTATGGTTGATTTTCCAAACTCTGCGGTTCCAATGAGCATCACTGCATTCACCGCCAAACCCATTAATCCAGCCACTAAGCTAAATCCAATTGTTTTATAGATATGTGTAAAATCTTTTGCTTTAATCCATTGTACAAGATAAAAAACAGACATCACTAAGACGATGATTAAACCATAATAATTGATTTGAAGGTGGTTCGATTGTACAAATAAAGTGGTAGCGATGGCGGTACAGATGGCACCCAGATAATACTTCTTTTGAAAAATCAAAAGGATGGATCCTATAAAGAAAGGCATATAAGCAATGGCATGCATTTTAGTGATGTGTCCAACCACCACAATAATAGGATTATAAGTTGCGTAGCTATAAGCCAATCCACCAATAATACCTATGACGGTGGAGAACCCAAGTACCTGTGCTAAAAAATAAAAGCAAATACTTGCCAAAAAGAATAATCCAATCGGTTCAGGAAAATTCAGTGTAAAAATTTGATCTAGGATGCCAATTGAGAATGATGCTCCTGGAATACCAGTAATTTGATAAGCTGGCATTCCTCCAAACATATTATTGGTCCATAAAGGCGTTATGCCATATTGGTCTTTATAGTTCATGGCGTCTTGTGCCATTCCTTTCCATTGCGTAATATCGGACTGTTGCAATACTTTGCCTTCTAATGCTGGTTTGCAATACACAATGGCAACAATAGCAAAAACGGCTACGGCAATAAGATGGGGTAGTGCAGACTTAAAAAGAGACTTGAACATATGCATTAATTTATAGGAACAAACCTACAACTAAATAGGCTTTTTTGTACTTTTAATCAATTGTAAATATCAACAAATGCCCTCAAGCTCCCTATTGGCCTTTTTTTCAAAAGTAGCAGTCATTTCTAACCTAGTTTATCTAGTTTCGACCCTATTTTTATTCATCACATGGATGAAGATCCCGAGAGATATTGCGCAATTCATAGCAGTCACAGGTTTAGAATTAGCTCCAATGATAAATCTGATATTTGCATTCATCCTTTTAGTTCAGTTCCTTCAAAAAAAAGTAATTATTTTACCTACTTGGCAAACTATTTTCAACCTTAGTATGTTATTGGTGCAAGCAGGCCTATTATTTATATAAATTCAATTATGATTCATCAAATTTTAAAAGATAAACCCACCAAATTATTTTTAGGCATCACCGCCTTCTTTGTGGCCAACGCGCTTATTGCAGAATGTATTGGTGGAAAGATTTTTTCACTAGAAGCTATTTTTGGTTTTAAACCAATGAACCTGACTTTGTTTGGAGAGTCTGGGTTGGCTTTTAATTTAACATGTGGGGTATTGTTATGGCCTTTAGAATTTGTGATTACTGATATTGTGAATGAATATTATGGCCCCAGAGCAGTTAGAAGAATCAGTTTAATTGCGGTGGCTTTAATTAGTTATGCATTTGTCATGTTTTATTTAGCCATGTCGGCTGCACCTGCAGGTTTCTGGGTGGAATCAAAAATGCAAAATGGTGTTCCAAGTATGCAATTGGCATTTGAAGCCATTTTTGGACAGGGGATGTGGATCATCATTGGAAGCATCATTGCATTTATGGTGAGTCAGTTAATTGACGTCACCGTATTCCATCAAATCAAAAAAAGAACTGGCGATGAAATGATCTGGTTAAGATCTACTGGTTCAACAGTGGTGTCTCAGTTGGTGGATAGTTTTGTGGTACTGTTTATTGCATTTAAAATTGGGAATGGATGGGCATGGTCAACTGTTTTAGCAGTTGGAGTGGTTAACTATATGTATAAGTTCACCATGGCGATTGTTCTAACGCCATTGATTCATCTAATTAGAAATAGAATTGAAAACTATGTGGGCGTGGAGG
>CAMCQV010000138.1 GCA_945877085.1 Chitinophaga pinensis | reverse complement strand
CCAATACTTTTTGCATTAATTCTTGAGAGCCTCCGTATAATGAATAATGCGAGATCAATGTATCACCTGCGCTTAGGTTACTAAAAAATAAAGTCGTCATAGCAGCTTGTCCACTTGAATGCAACAATGCTTTTAACTCTAATGGTTCCCCTTTTTCATTCATCAAGCCATGTGACTCTAATGCTGCAATGGTTTGCTCTGCTGCAACAAATGTCGGGTTGCCCCATCTTGTATATAATTTAGATTTATCTTCTCCTTTAAAACGCTCCATTCCTTCCTCGGCAGAATTAAATGTAAAGGTAGAGGTAGCATAGATCGGCGTCGTATGCGAAAAACTATCATTGTCATGTCCGGCAGTATGCAGTGTGACTGTACTAATTCCTTTAAATTTTTTTTGATTCATAATGCGTTTTTTAAATGATTCGTTTGCTACTTTCTAAAGATACAATTAATAAGCCCATTTAACCCATGCTGCACCCCAGGTAAATCCTCCACCAAATGCAGCCAATATTAAATTATCTCCTTTTTTAAGTTGAGATTCCCATTCCCATAAACACAATGGGATGGTAGCGGCTGTGGTATTGCCATATTTTTGAATATTGATCATCACTTTTTCTTTAGGCAAACCGACACGGTCTGCAGTGGCATCAATGATTCTTAAGTTGGCTTGGTGTGGCACCAACCATGCAATATCCTCTCCTGTTAAATTGTGTTTTTCTAAAAGTTCTGCACTTACATCTGCCATCCCTTTTACTGCAAATTTAAATACGGGTTGTCCATCTTGGAAGGCGTAATGTTCTTTTGCCATGACAGTTTCCACTGAGGCTGGCTTTAAACTTCCTCCAGCTTTAATATGCAAATATTCTCTACCAATGCCATCACTTTTTAAAATAGCATCCTGAAATCCATCCTCATCTGCACTTGGTTCTAATAAAACTGCACCAGCGCCATCTCCAAAAATGATACAGGTTGCTCTGTCTGTGTAATCAATAATAGAACTCATTTTATCTACGCCCACCACAATTACTTTTTTATACCTTCCAGCTTCTACAAAACTTGCACCAGTTGTTAAGGCGAATAAGAAACCACTACATGCTGCACCAAGGTCAAACCCAAATGCATTTTTTGCGCCAATTTTATCTCCAATGATATTGGCTGTTGCAGGGAACACCATGTCTGGAGTTACCGTGGCACAAATAATACAATCTATTTCTAAAGGGTCTAACTGCTTTTTTCGTAGAATTTCTTCGATGGCTTTTGCAGCCATATCAGAGCTTGCTTTGCCTGGTTCTCTTAAGATTCTTCGCTCAGAAATACCGGTTCTACTCTTGATCCACTCATCGTTGGTATCTACCAGTTTTTCCAAGTCAAAATTGGTTAATTTGGTCTCTGGGACATAGCCTCCAACTGAGGTGATTGCTGCTTTCAGCTTTTGGGACATAATATCTAGTTTATATGGGCCACAAATATCCTAAAAAATGCTTAAGAATGACCTAAAATGGCCATTTTTCATTGTGTAAGCCTTAATTTTGGTTCAACTATGATTGCATTTTTACAAGGAAATTTTGTCCAATTGACCCCAGCTAAACTAATAGTGGATGTTGGCGGCGTAGGCTATGAAGTTAATATAAGTTTGAACACTTATGAATCCATCTCTGGTAAAGAGAAGGGGTTGCTCCATACCTATTTACATTTAACCGAAAATTCCCAAGTATTGTTTGGGTTTTTTGGGCAGGATGAAAAAGAACTTTTTATGCAACTCATAAGTGTATCAGGGGTAGGAGCGAGTACTGCAAGGATGATGTTGTCGGGGATGCGACCTGATGAAATTATCCGTGCTATTGTACAAGGTGATGCACGTCAATTAGAACAAATAAAAGGGATCGGAAAAAAATCAGCAGAGCGTTTGGTATTGGAGTTAAAAGATAAATTGGCAAAATTGCCAATGCAGATGTCAGGTGGTTCCACATTCAGTAAATCTACTCCACATCAAGACGCTATTCAAGCACTTGTCTCATTAGGTATTCAAAAAGCTGTAGCAGAAAAAGCGATTGATAAGGCGATACAATCAGAGGGGGCGGATGTCTCTTTAGAAATTTTAATCAAACAAGCCCTCAAAAATTGTTAATCAGTCATTTTTAATGCTTTATTCTTGAGATTCTTTCACACTATCTTATTGTTGTCTGGCATACTTCTATTGAAGCAGACTAGTCATGCCCAAGATACAAGTAGAATCATTGCACCATTTAAAGATACCACTGCAAAAAAAACTGCTGATACATTGGTGGGTAAACTAAGGTATCCTATTGCAGATAGACGTGCGGACTTTTTATCTCAGCCAAGTATTAATCCATTTGATATTAGAGATTCAAGTGTACTTAACAGAAGGGTAGACTATGATCCTACTACTAAGCAATATTATATTACAGAGAAATTAGGTACAGGGTACAATCGTTTTCCTTCGACCTTGAGTTTTGACGAGTTCTGGAAATTAAAAACACGCAAGGACGAGCAAGCCTATTTTATGCAGCGTGCTAATTCACTAGGGGTGTTAAATAGAAAAATCACAAGACCTAAAACAAAAGTATTTAATAGTTATTTTGATAGATTGTTTGGGAAGACAGGATCGGATTTAAAAATTGATATCAAACCTGTTGGAGAAATCAATATCAGGGCGGGGTATCAAGGGCAGAATGTTAAAAATCCAACCCTGCCTGAACGTGCCAGAAGAAACGGTGGATTTGATTTTGATGCCAATACTAATTTTAGCATGAATGCAAGTATTGGAGATAAGCTTAGGTTTCCAATTAATTTAAATTCATTGTCTAATCTCGGATTCGATAATCAGTTAAAGTTAAATTATACCGGCAAGAAAGATGAAGTTGTTAAGTTTATCGAAGCAGGTAATATCAATTATATTTCTCGAAGCACTTTGATACCAAGTACGCAAAATTTATTTGGAGTGAAGACCCAATTACAATTTGGTAAATTATTTGTAACTGGTGTGATCGCCAATCAAAAATCGCAACGTCAGTCTATGGCCTTGCAGGGAGGATCGTCTACACAAAGATTCCAAAAAAGATTAGACGACTATGAAGAAAATAGACACTTCTTACTATCACAGTATTTTA
>CAMCQV010000137.1 GCA_945877085.1 Chitinophaga pinensis | reverse complement strand
AGATTGAGGCATTTTTTTAGTAAAGCCCCAGAAGTTTTTTGTTCTTTGTTGACTACCAATTTTTCGATAGGTCAATTGCACAAATTCACGCCATCCAATAATTTGCCGCACAATACCTTCGATACTATTGATAGGTGCTTTTTCTTTTTGATAAGCATGCAATAAAGCTTGTAAAAATTCAGTAGGTTGGATGAGTCCTACATTAATTAACGGACTAAGCACACTATGAAATAAAGTTTTCTCTGATACCAACATGGCATCTTCATACACCCCAAATAATTCTATTTTTTCTGCTATAAATAAATCCATTGCTTTTTTCGCATCCGCGTGTGTCACGGGGTAATAGAGTTCATTATTAGCTGAACTAAATGGCGCATCATTTGAGCCCGGATTATTTTTAAAATTAGATTTCACATAAACCTTCGCTTCTTCAATAAAGTCATTTTTTTCAAAAAAATGTAATTTAGGAATAGGGGTGTTTTTTGGAATCTTCTTTCTGTTCTCTGTATCGAAGCTCCATTGTCCTCCAATAGGACTGCCATCGGCCTCTATTAAAATTTTTCTTTGTTTTCTTTGTTCGGTATAAAAACTTGTTTGGAAGTAAGTTTTTTTATTTCCTAATAATTGAGTACTCTCTTCTTGATTGTTTAAAAAATTTAGACTAGGAAGATATATGAGCTCAATATTTTTTGATAAACTAGCTTTTCTTAATTGCTTATCTAGCCAATGATCACAAGGGTCATACATTTTAATTTTTCGAATACCCTTGCTTGAGAGTGTTTTTAAAAGTGCTGAAATTTTAGCTTCTTTTTGATCTGCCTCAATGTAATGACAATTACAACCTTTTTGACTAAGAAACGCAGCATAGTATTTCATAGATGCTCTATGAAATAGGAGCTTTTGTTGATGAAATTGGTATTGTAAAAAAAATAAATCCGATTCAATTAGGTAAAAGTCCCCTTTTTCGTCAATCAATATAGATTGGTCAAATAATTGATGGGGAAAAACGAGCTGAACTTGCATATAAATCAAACATTTTAGAGTGAAAATTGTTCATTATATACTTTAATTAATGTTTTGCTAGAAAAATGAAATATGCCGTTTTATTAGACCAGGTGAAAACCTATAACCCTAGTACTTACCACGCCACAAGAAATTATACCAATGGGGACGTTACAGCTTGGTCGCCTTATATTTCTAGAGGCTTCTTAAACCCTTTACTTGTAATGGAGGCTCTTAAAAGTAAATACAATAAACAGGCTTGGATAGGATTTATGCAACAAATGGCTTGGCGTGAGTATTTTCAAAGAGTATGGCAAAATAAAGGAGACTTCATTTTAGAAGACCTCAAGTCAAATCAAACAGATGTTTTATTAAAAAACCTACCTATTCCAATCAAGGAGTCGCGCACAGGCATTGATGCTATTGATGTTTCGATCATTCAATTTTATAAAGATGGTTATTTGCATAACCATCAACGTATGTATATTTCGATGTTGCATTCCAATATTTTTAAAGCGGCATGGTTGCCAGGTGCTCAATGGATGTACGCTCATTTATTAGATCATGACCCGGCCGCTAATTTCTTGAGTTGGCAATGGGTGGCAGGTACCTTTAGTAGTAAAAAATATGTAGCGAATCAAGACAACATTAATAAATACACCAATACAAAACAAACTAAGACATTCTTAGATACGGAGTATGAAAATTTACCAAATGCTATATTTGATAGTTCAGGTCATCTAAAACCAAATTTAATTGCTGCCTGGAAACAGTCAGAAGGGCAGTTCTTAGATCAACCATTTGAATTAGATACAATCCAAATTGTAAAAAAACTAATAAGCAAAAACGAGTACCCGATTTTTGATTTAGGGCGTCTCGATAATACTTTGCCGTTTTGTATTTACAATAGTTTCAACCTTGATCCATTATGGCATGCAGGCGAAAAGGTAAATAGAATCTTATTGGTAGAGCCAGGTCATTATGCTAAATTTCCTGTAGCAGAAAATGTAATGCAATTCATTATAGACTTAGGTGTTTCTAATATTCCCGATTTGCAAATTTTTGTGGGTTCCTTTGAAGCACTAAAAAATTCAATTGACAAAGACGTTATAGAAAAAATGGGGTCTAATGAAAATACTATTATTAAAATTAACAAGCCTCTTATTTATTTCAAAGAACACCCCACAACGATACATTATAGAGGGATTCAAGAGGAGCGTGATTGGTTGTTTCCAGAAATTGATGGGTATTACCCAAGCTTCTTTGGTTATTGGAAAAAATGCGAACGCTTTTTGAAATAGAACTATATTAAAATAAAAATGCCCTGATTCGTCAGGGCATTTTTATGAGATAAAATTATTTTATTAAACTGTTCTATTTTTTGCGCTCTACATCTCTATTTAACTCATCAATATCTACAGAACGTTCTGTGTGATCGCCTAATAAATATTTAGAGAAATAATCTGCAGTTCTCCAGAACCAGTATTCATTCATATCTCCAAAGCCGTGTCTTTGCGTTGGTAAAATCAACATATCAAAACGCTTGTTGGCTTTAATCAAAGCATTCACCACTCTTAAGGTATTAGCAGGATGTACATTGTTATCAATCTCACCATGGATCAATAATAATTTTCCTTTTAAGTTTTTAGCTAAGTCTTGATTTTTATCAATCATATAACTAAAAGAGGTATCGCTTTTTTCAGAGATATTTTCTTTCACACCATGGTGCTTTTCACTCCACCATCTATTATATACACTATTATCATGGTTACCTGCGTTACTTACTGCTACTTTAAAGACATCTGGATAAACCAACATTGCAGCAGTACTCATGAATCCGCCACCGCTATGTCCATGAATACCAGCTTTGTTTCTGTCAATGAAACTGAATCTATCTGCTAATTGTTCGATAGTCGCTTTTTTATCAGCAAGACCGTAATCTCTTAAATTTCCGTAGCCATAGTTATGATACCATTTGCTTCTAGCTGGATGGCCACCTCTGTTACCCATTGTAACCACTACAAATCCCAATTGAGCCAATCGGTCAATACGATCCATGCCCTTACTAAAGGACTTATTCACTGACTCTGTTTGTGGACCTGGGTATACATATTCTATAATTGGATATTTTTTAGTGCTATCAAAATCATAAGG
>CAMCQV010000136.1 GCA_945877085.1 Chitinophaga pinensis | reverse complement strand
GCATCTTTTACTTTCTGTAATGCAATATCAGGCTTCACGCTCGTGTTGAATTCTACTGTAATAGCGGAGAAGTCTTGTTGAGACACCGAGGTAAATTTATTAATTTTTACACCTGTGATGGCTTTGATTTGTTTTTCGATTGGACGCGTCACTAAGTTTTCAATATCCTTAGGAGAGTTACCTACATAAATTGTTTGCACGTACATCGTAGGAATCACAATCTCAGGAAATTGTTCTTTAGGAAGGGTCAAAAATTGGTAGATACCACCAAGACTAATAAATAACATCAACAAATAGATGGATGTTTTATTGGTGATACTCCAAGAAGTTGGTTTAAATTCTTTAAACTTTTCATTTATATTATTAAGTGTCGACATATGGATCGGTTGTGCTTTTATGAATTATTTAATGCTAGTAGTGATCAATTGACCATCATAGATAGACTGATATCCTTCAGAGATCAAGATATCGCCTGTAGTTAAACCACTAAGCACTTCGATATTGTTACCGTAGAATTCACCAGTTGCAACCATTTTCTTACGTGCAAACAATTTACCGCCTTCTAATACAGCCACATAAACAAATTTACCCTTCTCGTCGTTTTGTAATAAGTTCACTGGAATGCTAATTGCATTCTTTTTTTCGTAGTCTTTGATTTTTACCTGTGCCAATAAGTTTGGTCTAAAGTTGTTATCAACTGGTAATTTAGATTCTATATAAAAGCTTCTACTTAAAGGATCAATCACATTGCCTAACACATTTACTTTATTATTGATGGTCTTTTGGATATCGGGGAAAGTTAAAGTCAATTCTGTACCTACTTTTACTTTGCCAGCATAATTTTCTGGCACCTGTGCAGTCAATTTAAGTTTAGTGGTATTCACTATTTTAATTTGACCTGGACCCATGAACAATTCACCTACTTTCACATTTACTTCTTCAGCTACACCATCTACATCACTATAGATACTTGTAAAAGCCAATTGGTCTTTTACCATACCAAGTTGTTCGTTCGCTGCTCTTAATTGGCTAGCCAATGCATCAGCATTGGTCTTAGCAGTCATCAATTGAATTTCGCTACCAATATTTTGCTCCCAAAGGTTCTTCTGTTTTTCATATACAGATTTCGCTAAAGCCGCTTGAGACTTTAAAGTTTCAATATTTTGAGTAGCAGCAGCTGCGCTTTGTTTAATTAAGGAATTGTCTAATTGTAAAATCAATTGACCTCTTTTAACCCTATCGCCTCTTTTAATATAGATCGCTCTTACTTGACCACCACCAGCACGAGGTGTGATATAAGATACACTTTCAGACTCTACCTTACCTTGTAGCTCGATATAGTGTGTGAATGTTTCTGATTGTAGGGTATCTATGCCAACTAAGATGGCTTTTGCAGCAGAAGCACCACCTGCTTTTTCTACTTCTTTTTCTAATGCAACTATTTGAGCATTCAATTCAAGTACTTGCTTTTTTAAGCTAGCTAAAGATTTTTGTTTTGCTTCAATCGTGTTGTCACCACCGCCACAGGCAGATGCAAGAACAAGTAAGCCAATGGATAAATAAGTTGAGAATGATTTCATTGTATCTTTTTTAATATTGATTGTGTAATTGTTTGAATTATAGTTTACCGCTTGCTTTTAATAAATCAACCTTAGCGATTAAGGCTGTATAAAGGGCGTTCATAAAATTATTTTGTGCAGCTACTAGGTCTGCTTGAGCAGCTGAGATCTCCGTATTTGAACCTGCGCCTGCTTCAAATTTCTTTTTAGTTTGACTATATACGTTTTCTGCTAATTGCATGTTCTTTTTTTGAAAGTTAACCGTGGCAACAGATGACATATAATTTAATTTAGCCTGGCTTAACTCGTTGTCTATATTGTTCTTCAAAGCAGACATTTGATTATCTACTTGTTGTAATTCAAGTTTTGCCTTATTAATTTTAGCGACTCTTGCACCTCCGTTGAATAAAGGAAAGTTTACATTTAATCCAATCAGCGCTGTTTCAAACCAATTTCCGTTTTTATCAAAAAAATCAAACTTGGTTCTTTGTGCATTTTTAGTATAAGCGCCGTTCATTGTGATGGTCGGTAAAAAACTCAATTGGTAGCGCTTGATATTGAATTCGCTTAATTTTTTAATCGTTGTTAAATATTGAAAATCTTTACGAATGCCATATTCGAAATTATCTTCGTACAGCACATCAGCACTCAAATTGTTTTCATTGATGATATCTGTTAAAACAAGACTGTCTTTCACAGGCATGCCCATTAACATCTTTAAACCCATAAAGCCAATGGTCACACTGTTATTTGCTTTTAGTTTTTCGGTTTGTAAATTGTTTAACTGCACATTCACTTTGTCTACATCTAGTTTTTCAGCAAAACCACTTTTATACATTGCTGCGGCATCTTTTGCTAATTTTTCTAAACGTTCGATATTGGCGTCTAAAATATTTAATTGTGTTTTACTAGCAGAAAGCTGGTAGTAAATTTTATAAATATTGGCTTTGATGTTTTCCTCGGTTAAGGCTGCATTCTTTCTTTTCCAATCTAAAGAGGTTGACCTTGCTTGTAATGCAATGAAAACCTGGCCATCAAATAATATTTGATTAAAGTTGGCGCCATAATTTGCATTGAACTTAGTACCAAACTGAACAGGAATAAAGGTTCCAGGAGCGCCACCAAAAATTTGTCCAGGCAATAAAGACGTTGGTATGGTAAGAAAGTCTGTACCACCCATGCTACTTCCAATAGAAGGCAATGCTGCAGATGCGATTTCTTTATTAGTTTGAATTTGAATGTCAATATCTAGTAGTGCATTTTTAACTTGTACATTATTTTTTTGTGCATAGTTCACCGCGTCTATTAGTGAAAATGCATGTACCGTTTTTTGTTCCTGCGCAAATGTTGCAGTGGCAAAAAATAACGTTACTAAGAATAGGATTTTTTTCATGTGTCTATTTAGATTGCTTGATTACTTAATTTTTTATATTGATTCATTAATTCATGTCCTTTAACTGTCATCAATCCATACACAAAATGTTCCATCAATTGCGTGTGCACTTCAATAGAATTGAATTTGTTCAAAGGAAATAGGTGCAGATTAAATGGAATAAATACAGTTTCTAAACGAAATTTTGAAATGATATCAATATCAAGGTCTTTTCT
>CAMCQV010000135.1 GCA_945877085.1 Chitinophaga pinensis | reverse complement strand
AACAGCAGCAGGTACGGATTATGCAAGTGCTAATGCAGGTTCTTATACATCTACAATATCATACACATTAGTAGACGGTACAAATGGTGGCCTTGCATCAAATTATAGTTTAGCGAATGAAGTTGCAAGTGGAACAATTACACAAAAGTCAATTACCATCACAGTTGATGCTGGACAAACTAAAGTATATGGTGATGCTGATCCTGCCACATATACATATGGAGTAAATGTATCCCTTTCTGGATTAGCTACTTTAAATGGGACATTAACAAGAGAATCTGGAGAAACAGTTGGCAATTATGCAATCCAGCAGAATAATTTAACAACTGCGAACAATTCGAACTATACGATAACATTTATTGGTAATAATTTTGTAATTACACCAGCACCTGTTATTAACACTGGAACTTCTAAGGCTTATGATTTACCAAATGCGTTTACTCCAAATGGTGATGGAAAAAATGACGAGTTTAAGATTATAGTTAATGATCCTACACGAGTAAATTTAATTTCATTTCAAATCTTTAATAGAAATGGAATTTTAATGTTTAGTACAAATAAAATTTATGAAGGGTGGGATGGAAGATACAAAGGTGTTATGCAGGATATGGGTATATATTTTGTTAAATTAATAACATCAGAAAAAGGCATGGATAAACCAACACCTATATATTTATTAAAATAAGTTTGAAAATCAAAATCTACATATCATTTTTGTTTCTTGGCATGTTGCAAGTATCAAAGGCACAAGATTTTGTTTTGTCTCAGCCTTTTACAGCAGCGCAATACTTGAGTCCTGCATCAGTTGGAAATGGAGTGTATGGTCAACGTATACAGTCAAATTTTAGAACTCAGTCCATTGGTGGCTCTAATTATGCACGCAATTTAGTAGTGGGTTGGGATAGGAAATACAATCGTAATGCAGCCGAACAGGCTAATTATATAGGTATTGGTGGACAAATTATTTCAGAGCAATTATTGAATGGATTAATTAATACCAATTACATCACACTCAATACAGCCTATCATTTATTTTTAGATGGGGATGATTTTTCTAATTTGGCTATTGGGATGGGTATTACTTATGCGCAAACTACATTGGATCGTTCTAAATTAAACTTTGCAAGCAGTTATAATCCATCAAATGGATCTTTTGATATTCCTTCCAATGAGATCTTCTTGCCCAATGCTGGTCGTTTAACAGTGAATACAGGCTTGCTTTATACCAAACATTCCAATGATAGTTATTTTCAATTAAGTGCCAATGGATTCTTTTTTGCAAAGCCTGACGTGACCAATTCTCCTTACAACGAAGCACCAGGAATGCGTACTGCAGTTTTTATGAATCTAGAAAGATATTTTAATAGCGATTATACCTTTTTATTACATGGCGCATTTAGTAGCAGAAACAAAGAAAATAGTTATTTTGTAGGAGGAAGTGTTTCTTTACCTATTAAATATGAGTTTGACCACGACCGCCGTTTGTACCTTGGTTGTTTCTATAGACAAAATGATGCCATTGTACCTACTGTCAATATCTTAATGGACAATTATATTTTTGGTATAAGTTATGATATCTATAGTAATGGACTTGCTGCTGCTGGATTAAGGTCTAATAGTTTTGAATTGACTTTTTCAAAATCTTTTGGAAAACGGAAGCAGGAATTAATGCGTACTTTATTTGATTAGCCTTAACTGTAAGATTAAAATACAATCGAACAGTTTACCCATTCAGGATCAAAATTCGCATTGTATTTTTTGTAGAAATTGATTGCAGGCTCGTTCCAATCTAATACCTGCCAATTGACACCATTGAATCCATTTGCTTTTGCTTCTACTATCAATGCATCCATCAACAGGCTACCAATTTTCTGACCACGCATATCTTCTGTGACTAAAATATCTTCTAGGTACATTCTTTGTCCTTTCCAAGTAGAGTAACGTACATAATACAATGCCATTCCTATGACTACGCCTTTCGCCTCCGCTACAAATGCCCACCATACTGGGTTAGGGCCAAATCCACTTTCTTCAAAATGTTTAAGTGATACGGTGACTTCGTCTGGTGCTTTTTCGTAAGTAGCAAGTTCTTGGATCAATTCCATCATGCGAACACAGTCCTTACGAACAGCTTTGCGAATTTTTATTTCCATAAGAAGTCATTAAAAGTGATTTAATTTTATTTTTCTACTTAGAAGTATAAAGTGCTTGGAAAAAAGAAATATTCAAACTATAAAACAGCCTTAGCCAATGCTTGTGCTAAATCTGCTTCAAGGTCTTCGATATTTTCGATACCCACACTCATTCTTATTAAGCCATCTGTAATACCATACTTGATTCTTTCTTCCTTTGGTATGGACATATGGGTCATGCTTGCAGGATGTGACACTAATGTATCCACAGTACCTAATGAAACTGCACGTGTACAAACTTCTACAGCGTTAATAAATTTCTTGCCAGCTTCAATGCCACCTTTTAGTTCAAAACTAATTAAAGGTGCATGTTGCTTCATTTGTTTTTTTGCAATTTCGTGTTGTGGATGTGTTGTAAGTCCTGTATAATTCACATGTGCAATGGCAGGATGCGCTGCTAAAAAATTAGCCACTTTTGCTGTATTGCTACAATGTCTTTCCATTCTAACTTCTAAAGTCTTCATGCCTTGTATTAATAAGTAGGCATCAAACGCATTGCTGTTGCCACCCATTAACGCATGCCATTTCCATGCTTTCTTATTCATGAATTCCAAATCCTTACCCAACATTACACCATGCAATGCCGATCCGTGTCCGTTTAAAAACTTTGTTGCAGAATGAAAAACAAAATCTGCTCCTAAAGCAAATGGTTGTTGTAAATAAGGTGTTGCAACCGTATTATCTACAGAAACTTTAATGCCATGTGCTTTTGCAATCGTGCATATTGATTGAATGTCCACACACTGTAATGTAGGATTGGCAGGGGTTTCAAGGTGAATTAACTTTGTACTAGGATTCGCTTTGATGGTTTCAATTAAAAGTTGCTCATCATGAATATCAATTAAAACAATTTTCACACCAGCTTCTGCCAATACTTTTTGCATTAATTCTTGAGAGCCTCCGTATAATGAATAATGCGAGATCAATGTATCACCTGCGCTTAGGTTACTAAAAAATAAAGTCGTCATAGCAGCTTGTCCACTTGAATGCAACAATGCTTTTAACTCTAATGGTTCC
>CAMCQV010000134.1 GCA_945877085.1 Chitinophaga pinensis | reverse complement strand
ATCTTATTGCCTGCCATGGGTATGGTATCTGAGATTATGTCTGTAAGC
Source organism: Chitinophaga pinensis (assembly GCA_945877085.1). Classification (GTDB taxonomy): domain Bacteria; phylum Bacteroidota; class Bacteroidia; order Chitinophagales; family Chitinophagaceae; genus Sediminibacterium; species Sediminibacterium pinensis_G. The sequence goes on along the minus strand of CAMCQV010000134.1, from coordinate 3,250 downwards.
TCTCGTAAACCAATCTTTGGTTATATGGCCATGTTAGGTTCTTTGTTTGCAATTGCTGCATTGGCCTTCTTGGTTTGGGCGCACCATATGTTCGTTACAGGATTAAATCCATTCTTGGGTTCTGTATTCGTACTATTAACTTTATTAATCGCGGTTCCTTCTGCTATCAAAGTATTCAACTGGTTGACCACTTTATGGAGAGGTAATATCCGTTTCACGCCTGGTATGTTATTCGCAATTGGTTTTGTGAGTTTATTTATCTCTGGTGGTTTAACGGGTATTTGGTTAGGAAACGCTGCTTTAGATATTCACTTGCATGATACGTATTTCGTAATTGCGCATTTCCATATTGTAATGGGTGTGGCTTCTATGTTTGGTATGTTTGCTGGTGTGTACCACTGGTTCCCTAAAATGTATGGTCGTTTCATGAACAACACACTTGGCTATATCCACTTCTGGGTAACTATGGCAGGTGCGTACTTGATCTTCTGGCCAATGCACTATGAAGGATTGGCTGGTATGCCACGTCGTTATTTTGATTTTAGTATTTGGGAAAGTTTCAAGCAATTTGCTGAATTGAATAAGTTCATCACGATTGTTTCTATGATTGTGTTTGCTGTTCAAATCTTATTCTTGATGAACTTCTTCTATTCTATTTTCAAAGGACGTAAAGTCACTACAGAAAATCCTTGGGAAGCAAATACATTAGAGTGGACTACGCCAATCCGTCCTGGTCACGGTAACTGGCCTGGTGAAATACCAGAAGTACACCGTTGGGCATATGATTACGGTAAGGATGGAAAAGATTTCATTACACAAACAACACCTGTTGGTGCGGATGAATCGACCCACTAAATTGTGAAAGCAATTATAAAAGATTACGCCCAGTTGATGAAGTTCACCTTAAGTTTTACGGTGGTCTTCACCTGTGTAATCTGTTATCAGATTGCGCCTAATATTTTAGTATTTGATTGGTGGAATATTTTGATCTTAACTTTTGCAGGTCTTTGTATTACGGGTAGTGCCAATGCGATAAATCAGGCAGTAGAAAAAGACACGGATGCACAGATGAAGCGCACTGCGAATCGTCCTGTGGCTTCTGGTAGAATGTCTCAACAAACTGCTTACGCATTTGCCATCATCGCTGGTATTGTTGGTGTAGGTTTAATGGCCTATCAATTCAATACCTTGTCTGCAGTATTAAGTGCATTAAGTTTATTCTTGTATGCTTTCATCTACACTCCGCTTAAAAAAATAAATTCAATTGCAGTGTTGGTTGGTGCTTTTCCGGGTGCCATTCCTTGCTTGATTGGATGGGTTGCTGCTACAAATGAAATCAGTCCGCTTGCCTCATTTATTGTGGATGGCAAAACCTATTCGAACGCTGGTGGTTACGCTTTATTTTTAATTCAGTTTCTTTGGCAGTTCCCACATTTTTGGGCGATTGCTTGGGTATCACATACAGATTATTCTAAAGTGGGTTTTAAATTATTGCCTGCAGACAAAGGGCCGACTAAGTTCACTGCTTTACAAGCTGTGATGTATGCGGTGTTAATGGTTCCAATTGGTTTTCTACCAAACTATTTTAAAATTACTGGGGAATGGAGTATGTGGGTGGTCCTAGTGGCAAATATTTTTATGGTCGTCCAATGTGTGCGTTTATATCAGAACATGGGGGTGCCTGCGGCGCGTCGTGTGATGTTTAGCAGCTACATTTATTTACCCATTGTGTATTTGGCTTTGATGGCGAATAAAATTTAAAAAATAGGACCTTACTTTATTTGAGTAAGATCCACAATGAAATAGATATGAGTAAAGATCAAAAAAAAGCACATCCGTATAAATTTATCCTATGGGTAGGTTTAGGAAGTATCATCATGCTTTTTGCAGGATTGACCAGCGCTTATATTGTAAAAAAAGGTCAAGCCAATTGGTTGGACTTTGAATTACCTGTGGTATTCTGGTACTCAACTGTCGTGATTCTTTTAAGCAGTGTGACCATGCAAATGGCTTTGAAGAAATTCAAAGAGCGTGAGATGGGTCAATATCGTGGCTTTATTACTTTAACCGTGATTTTAGGTATTGTCTTTGTGGTAACACAAATGATGGGCTTTAGTGCTTTAGAGGCTAATAGCATAGCTCTAACTGGTCCTAGAAGCAATTCAGCGGGTTCTTTTTTATTGGTGATTGCTGGCTTACACATCCTCCACGTGGTGGGTGGCGTCATTGCCCTAGCGATTATCTTTTTAAGAGCTTATTCTGTGAAAACAAAATTTTACAATGCCTTGCCGGTGGAATTAGCATCCATTTATTGGCATTTTGTAGATATACTATGGATTTATCTTTTTGTGTTCCTACAATTTGTAGGATAGACTAAAAACCAATATTTTTGCACTGAAATTGAAACTGAACATGTCAACAACAACAACCGCTTCGCCAAATGAAGCAAAATTATGGGGTGGGGGAAAAAGCCCTTTTAGTGTAGAGTACGGAAAAGTGATGATGTGGTACTTTTTAATGAGTGACGCATTCACTTTTGGCGCTTTCTTGATCTCTTATGGCACGGTTCGTTTTTCTACGAACGGATGGCCTGACCCGAACCTTGTATTTAAAAGTTTCCCATTTGCACCAGAAGGGATCAATGCCCCATTGGTGTTTGTATCGGTGATGACTTTTATCTTGATTGTAAGTTCTGTGACCATGGTTTTAGCGGTACATGCTGGTCACAATATGGATAAGAAAGGCGTTGTTAGAAATATGATTTGGACAATTATTGGTGGTATCGCTTTCCTAAGCTGTCAAGCTTGGGAGTGGAATCACTTATTCCATGAAGGTGCATGGTGGGGACAAAATCCTTTCATCAATGCAGATGGAACAGCGTCTTCTACCAATTTCACAAACTTCTTCTTTACCATTACTGGTTTCCACGGTTTCCACGTATTCAGTGGTGTGGTGATAAATGTTATTATGTTGATCATGACATTAACAAACCAATTTGAAAAAAGAGGACATTACAATATGATTGAAAAAGCAGGTCTTTACTGGCACTTTGTAGATCTAGTATGGGTATTTGTATTTACTTGTTTCTACTTATTATAAACTTATTTGGATCTCGATAAGAATTTTAAAGTAAAACGATTTTGAACTAACTAACGAATTAACGAACTATGTCACATACAAATGATACACACGCAGAGCACGATGGTGGTGCTATTGCAGAAATTAAAAAAGTTACCATCATCCTTTCAGT
>CAMCQV010000133.1 GCA_945877085.1 Chitinophaga pinensis | reverse complement strand
GAATTCTTATCAGGATTTTCAGAAACATTACTCACATATGCAATCATTGAATCGTCTGGACTAATTGAAACATCCCCCTCATTGTAATTTCCACTTGTTAAGGTGTCTAATTTTTTTGTTGCTAAATCAAATAAATAAATATGTGTTTTGCGATTGTCTAAATAACCTTCGTAGTCTTGTTTGAACTTGTATCTAGTCATTTCATACGGTGTTCTTATCTTAGACTTTGCAGTATCCGCATAGTTAAAATCTTTCACGACCATAATCATTTTTTTACCGCTATTAAACCAAACATAATCATTGATCTCTCCTTTGATATTAGTTAATTGAACACCTTCTCCTCCTCGACGATCCATTAAAAATACTTGTGAACCATTGTCCTCGTCTTTTCCCTTAGTTAAATAAGAAATAAATTTTCCGTCAGGACTCCATTGGTAATTGCCAACACCCTTTGTCTGTTCTGTTAAGGTGATGGTTTCTTTGCCGTCAGACGACATCATATATAATTTGGACACCGATCTGTCTTTTGCAGCATCAATTTTTGATTGACTGTACAAAATCCATGTTCCTTCTGGGGAAATTTTAGGTCTTGAAACTGCTTCCATACGGTACACATCACTAGGCACTTGGGCAATTGCCAAAGTAGACATAAAACCGAAAATTAGTGGGAATAAGATTTGCTTTTTCATAGCTGGCAAAATTTAAATTTTAGTAGGAATCTAATTTACTAAAGTTTTGCGCAACATGGTGTCAAAAATTTAATTAAATTGATGTTACAAATCTAGCTTATGTCAAATCGTAGAAATTTCATTCAGAAATTAGGATTAGCTGCTGGGGCTTTTTCGGCAAATAGTTTATTCAATCAAGCCCATGCTGCTGAATTCCAACATGTGCATTTGCAAAAACAAGCTTTATCACCTATTGAAATTGCAGCTGACGAGGATTATTGGTCGGTGGTGCAGCAAGGCTATACTGCAAGTCCAAATATCATTAATTTAAATAATGGAGGCGTAAGTCCTAGTCCAAGGATTGTGCAAGAAGCGGTAGAACGTTTTAATAAATTATCCAATGAAGGTCCATCTTATTTTATGTGGCGCATATTAGATCAAGGAAGAGAACCGCTTAGGTATAAATTAGCCCAACTTGCTGGCGCAGATCCAGAAGAAGTGGCCATCAACAGAAATGCAACCGAAGCATTGAACACTGTGATATTTGGATTAAACTTAAAAGCAGGGGACGAAATCATTGGCACCAAGCAAGACTACCCAAATATGATCAATGCTTGGAAACAAAGAAGTAGTAGAGATGGTATTGTATACAATCAGTTGAATTTTAAATTTCCTATCGAAGACGAAGATGCAATTGTTGCTGCTTTTGAAAAAGCCATCACCCCTAAAACAAAAATTATTCATATTACACATGTGATTAATTGGATTGGACAAATCATGCCCGTTAAAAAATTATGTGCGATGGCAAAACGACATGGTATTGAAACCATTGTGGATGGCGCGCATAGTTTTGGATTAATGGATTTTAGCGTACCTGATTTAGGTTGCGATTATTTTGGCACTTCATTGCATAAATTTTTATCTGCCCCGATAGGTTCTGGTATGCTATGGATTAAGAAAGAAAATATTGCTAAAATATGGCCGTTGGTTTGTAATGACCAGCCAAATAGTGCTGATATAAGAAAGTTTGAAACCCTTGGTACAAGAAGCTTTCCAATTGAACAAGGTATTGGAGAAGCCATTAATTTTCATACTGCAATTGGAAGTAAACGAAAAGAAGAACGTATTCGTTATTTAAAAAATTATTGGGCAAGTAAAGTAGTAACCATACCAAAAGTAAAAATTCACACTTCTTTCAAACCTGAATTTGCTTGTGGTATTTGCGGCGTAAGTATAGATGGCATGACACCCGGAGAGCTAGACAGTGCTTTGTTTTCAAAATATAAAATTCACACAGTAGGCATTGTATGGGAAAATGTAAGCTGCGTAAGAATCACGCCGCATGTGTATACTAGACTTGAGGATTTAGATCAATTGGTATACGCCATAGGTGCGATTGCTAGTAAAAAGTAAATTTAAAAAAAATCAATAAAAAAGGGGAGAGCGCATTGCGCTCTCCCCTTTTTAAAATTTAAATGCTAGATATTTCTTTCTCCTAACGCGATTTTTAAATAAGATTTACTTTATTGTAGGATAAGTAATTCCTAATTGCTCTAAATAAGTGCCATACTTACTAGGATCATAATAGAACTTTTCAAGTTGGCTTCTAAACGCGCCTTGAATTTCTTTATTCAAATGAATTGCAGGAGGATCATCTTTGGTGATGAAAGGAATATACTGAATGTCCTTAGTTTGTACTTCTTTAAAATATTTTTTAGCATCTGCCACTAAACTAGGCTTCGTAAACAAATCCAGTAAAGTCATCGCAGTCGCTTCTGCACCAACCAAAGATCCCTTATGTGCTATCGGGGTTGCCATCGCAATCGCATCTGCCCAATGATGTCCTTTTGTACCTGGTATATTTGCTGGAAACCTTAACACAATGGTTGGCAGGTTCCAAGAGATATCTGCAATATCATCAGATCCACCACCCCAAGAAAATGCCACAGATCCTTTTAAAGTATCAATGTTTGTTTTTAATCCATCAATTGGATTGCCTTGTTGGTCTTTCTTAGGTGCTTCTACCAGCGCCTGTACGCCCCTCGCTAATGCGATATCTTTATCATCCCAAACAGGCATGCCTACTTTTTTAATATTCGCATACATGGCTTCAGCAAGTGGTTTATTAAAATGACCAGGCCATGCAGTGCCTAACATTTGATGCGTCATTTTTGTATTCGTCATCATTGCAGCGCCTTCTGCAATTTTAATACCTGATTCATAATTCATCTTAATATCTTCATAGGTACGTTCTCTAAAATAATACCATACACTTGCTTTACTTGGTACCACATTTGGTTGGTCCCCTCCATCTACAATCACATAGTGTGATCTATTGGTTGGCTTTAAATGCTCTCTTTTAAAATTCCATCCCACATTCATTAATTCAACCGCATCCAATGCACTTTTTGCTCTCCAAGGTTGGCCAGCAGCATGCGCCGCTTCTCCTTCAAAATCAAATCGTACACTCACTAAGCCATTGCCGCCGTTATCACCATAGCTAGAATTAAAGTCACCACTCACGTGTGTGAAAATACAAGCGTCTACATTTTTAAAATAGCCATCACGTACATACCAAGCTTTTGTTCCAACTAATTCTTCGGCAATACCAGGCCAAATTAAAATGGTGCCAGGTAATTTTTC
>CAMCQV010000132.1 GCA_945877085.1 Chitinophaga pinensis | reverse complement strand
GCCATAAAAAATATTTAAATTTTAGAATCGTACTTTTGCTAACAAAGATATATAACTAGCATGAACTTACAAGCAAGAATTAAAGGTTTTGTCGCCCTTGGACAACAGCTTTCAGATCCAAATAATACCCTATTAAATGAAGCAAAATCAGAGGCTTACCGTCAAAATGCATGGTTTTTACCCGAATTCATAGACCAGGCGATTTCACAAATAAGGGAGCAGTTTTTAGACCAATCTGCCCTTGAAGTATGGACTGCTGCTTATCCCTCTATCCCTAATGAAGCAACAAATTTAAAAGTAGGCATCGTCATGGCTGGCAATATCCCCTTGGTAGGATTTCATGATTTACTAAGCACCCTGATTGTTGGTCATATAGCCATTGTTAAAAGGTCATCTAAAGACCAGGTATTGATGGATTTTATGATTGCAAGTTTAATTGAGATTGACCCTGCATTCGCCACACAGATATCGGTTCAGGAACAACTTAAAAATTGTGACGCCTATATTGCAACTGGAGGCAATACTGCAGGCAACTATTTTGAATATTATTTTGGCAAATTCCCGCATATCATCCGCAAGAACAAGACTTCTATTGCTATTTTAGATGGCTCTGAAACTTTGTCAGAGCTAGCTGCCTTGGCAGATGATTGTATGTTATACTATGGGATGGGATGCAGGAATGTGACCCAGATTTGGGTACCCGAAGGCTATGATTTTATACCGTTTTTAAATGCCCTTAAAAAATACAATTACTTATTAGACCAACATAAATACAAGCATAATTATGATTATCAATTGGCTTTATTGATGATGGGTAAGAAATTATATATGGATTCTGGCGGGGTGTTAATGAGTGAAAATGCTTCTCCATTTGCAGCTATTAGCCAGATCCATTATCAGTATTATAAGCTGGGTGCTTTGCCCACAATTAATTTGGATGATATTCAGTGTGTGGTGGGAAAAAATGAGCTTCATTTTGGTAGTTTGCAAAAACCCCATTTATCCCAATATGCAGACGGGGTGGATAGTTTAGCCTTTTTGTCCAATTTAAAATAAGTCTAGCTCCCTTTTTACGATTTTGTAAAATTGTCACAATGAACAAACCCTTTCGTCAATTTTTTGTTAAACTCTTTTACCAAGTTTGTGACAAAATTTCAGCTGCATTAATTTGCAACTGAAATGGTATCAAATTTGTAAAATCCTAAATGAACAAATTCTTTTATTATAAAATTAAAAGTATGCATATGAACTTAAAAAATGTAGCAGCCATTATTGGTATTAGCGCCATGACAACCGTGGCAAGTATGTGGGCTTATGGTAAAATCTCAAAATCAAATTCAAGTTTTGAAACAGACGGTAAATTACCTGCTAATTATGCCAGTTTTTTTAATGGTAGTGCCCCAGCCACTACAGTAGACTTTACCCCTGCAGCCAATGCGGCATCCCCAGCAGTGGTACATATCAAAACAAAGACCAATGCAAAGCAAATACAACAAAACCGTCAACCAAGACAAAGAAATCCCTTCTTTGATTTTTTTGGCGAAGAAGATATGTTAGGTGATTTTTTTGGAGGACCAAGAATTCAACCAGAACAGAGAGCAAGTGGTAGCGGTGTATTGATTACTGCGGACGGATACATTGTCACCAACAACCATGTGGTGAATGGTGCAGACGAAATCAATGTAACACTAAATAATAAAAAAACTTACAAAGCAAAAGTAATTGGAGTAGATGCAAGCAGCGACATTGCGGTGATAAAAATTGAAGCAAGTGGTTTGCCATATTTAGTTTATGGCAATAGTGATGAAATTAAATTAGGTCAATGGGTATTAGCGATTGGATATCCATTAAGCTTGGATGTAACTATTACAGCGGGTATTATCAGTGCTAAGAATAGATCGATTGATATCAACTCAAGACAGAGTGATAAGCCTGTTGAAACCTTTTTACAAACTGATGCTGCAGTGAATCAAGGCAATAGTGGTGGCGCTTTAGTGAATACCAGTGGTGAATTAGTTGGTATCAATTCTGCCATCGCCTCTCCTACTGGATCTTACGCCGGCTATTCTTATGCGATCCCAGTGAACCTTGTAAAAAAAGTAGTGACTGATATCGTAAAATATGGTACCGTTCAACGTGCTTATTTGGGTATCTCTTATCCACAAGAAACTTTAAACGAAGAACAAATCAAAAAAATCGAATCCGAGTACAAAGTGAAAATTGGAGATGTGCAAGGTATTGTGGTAACAGATGTTTTAGAAGGTGGCGCAGCAAAAGCAGCTGGTGTTAAAGTAGGTGATATCATTACTAAAATAAATGGCAATGCAGTGACTTCTTCTCCAGAATTACAAGAACAAATTGCTAAATACAAACCAAACGATAAAATCAGCATCACTTTAAAGAGAGATAATAAAGACCTTACACTCAATGCCACTTTAAAAGCGAAACTAGGTAATACCGATTTAGCGAATAGCAGTAAAGCAGCCGAAAAATTAGGTGGTAAATTGGAAACTGTAGACAAAGCCACTGCAGAAAAAAATGAGATTGATGGCGGTGTGGTTGTGAAAGAAACAGGCAGTGGTATCCTAGGTAAGAGCAGGGTTGAAAAAGGATTTGTAATTACACATGTGAATGATCAGCCAGTTAAAAATACAGAAGAGTTTTATGATGCTTTAAAGAAATTAACAGGTGCTACTGTTAAACTTTCAGGTGTTTATCCAGGCTTCTTTGGAAACTATGCTTTCATGTTGAATTTGAATGAATAAGTATCCTACTTTATAAAAAAAGGCACTCAATTGAGTGCCTTTTTTTATTGCTATTTATGTGCTGCTTATTTTAATTTCATCGACTGCCAAATAGCTTCTTTTTCTTCAAGACTTAGCTTGGCTAAATCCAATCCATGCTCTTTAGCATAGGTTTCCATTAGTTCAAAACGATGCTTGAATTTTTTGTTTGTTTTTTCTAAGGCAGTCTCCGGATCTATTTTTAGGAATCGGGCATAATTGATGAGGCTGAAAAATACATCCCCCAATTCGTCTTCCATCTTCTCCTTGTCGTTTTCGGCAATCTCATGCTGCAGTTCCCCTATCTCCTCATTCACTTTATCCCAAACTTGTTCCTTATTCTCCCACTCAAAACCGACTTGTTTCACTTTTTCTTGTATTCTTAAAGCTTTCACCATGGCTGGTAAACTATTTGGCACGCCACTTAATAAAGTTTTTGTGCCATCCCCTTCTTTTAACTTTAACTGTTCCCAATTTAATTTGACCTGTTCTTCGGTATCGGCTTTTACATCCCCATAAATATGTGGATGACGATGAATTAGTTTTTTAGAAATACCTTCTAT
>CAMCQV010000131.1 GCA_945877085.1 Chitinophaga pinensis | reverse complement strand
GCTCCCCCTTCAGGACTTGAACCTGAGACCCTCTGATTAACAGTCAGATGCTCTAACCAACTGAGCTAAGGAGGAGTGTTCCCATTAACGGGTTGCAAAAATAATGAAATTTAGCTAAGTACAAAAGTTTAAAAGAAAGAATTAGGCTTAAAACCAATAAAAAGTCCCTCGGGACGCAGCTCTACTGGGTAGGTTTTTAAAAAATAGCCCTCTCCGGTTATATTACGGCCGTTTTTCATGTCAAAAGCATACCGATGTAAAGGGCAAACTACTTGGCCTAAAGGGTTGATATAACCCTGCGCCATCCTGCCACTGGCATGTGGGCATTTTTGAGCAAAAGCAAAGTAGCCATCCTTAAACTTAGCGAGGGTGATTTTTTTGTCCTCCACTTCCAGGTCTAATAAATGATTATCGGGCCAGTCTAAACTTGCTGGCGCATCTGTCACTAAAACCCAATTGATACTAGTCGCTGACATAACTAAAAGAATACCGTCTTGTAAGGATATTTAATTTGATACATGTCTCTTACTTTATGCAAGATCACTGTTCTAAGTTCATCAATATTTTGTTTCTCAATAGCTGATACAAAAACACAATTGTTATTGGTTGCATTGATCCATCTTTCCTTAAGGTCTCTTTCTAAATCTTGTTTTACTTCATCGGATACCCACTCGTCAAAATGTTTTGTACGATACAAATCCATCTTATTAAAAATGGTGACAACCGGTTTATCAAAAGCTTTTAATTCTTGTAATGTTTTATTGACAACCGCAATTTGATCTTCATATTTATCATGCGAGATGTCTACTACATGCAATAACACATCTGCCTCGCGCACTTCATCCAAAGTGCTTTTAAAACTCTCCACCAAATGATGCGGAAGTTTACGAATGAATCCTACCGTGTCACTTAATAAAAATGGCGTGTTTTCAAAAACAACTTTACGGGTAGTCGTATCTAAAGTGGCGAACAATTTATTTTCAGCAAACACTTCGCTCTTACTAATTAAGTTCATGATCGTACTCTTACCCACATTGGTGTAACCCACTAGTGCCACACGTATAAACTCACCACGGTCCTTGCGTTGCGTGAATGCTTGCTTATCTATTTCTTGTAAACGCTTGCGAAGTAAAGTAATCTTATCTTTTACAATACGTCTATCAGTTTCAATTTCTGTTTCACCGGGACCACGTGAACCAATCCCCGCACCTTGTCTTTCCAAATGCGACCACATCCCTTTAAGTCTTGGTAAGATGTATTGGTATTGCGCTAACTCTACTTGCACTTTTGCTTGCGCTGTTCTTGCACGACGAGCAAAAATATCTAAGATCAAATCGCTACGGTCAATCACCCTGCACTTAGCTTCCTTTTCGATATTTTGAATTTGTGATCCTGTTAACTCATCATCAAATATCACTACATCAATATCTTTCGCTGCCACATATTGTTTAATCTCTTCTAGCTTACCCTTACCAACAAATGTTTTGCTGTCTGGATGAGGGAGTCTTTGTTTGAATACTTTAATCGCAATGGCCCCGGCAGTTTCAGCTAAAAAAGCCAACTCTGCTAAATATTCATTCACCTGTTCTTCGGTATGTTCTTGTTGAATCACGCCCACTAACACGGCCTTCTCTTCCTCCTTAATAATTTGCTTTTTCTCTATCAAAATGAAACTGTATTTAAACAAAGATAACTCAATACCTATGTAGAATAAAAAACCCTCCTTTTATGTAAAGAAGGGTTCTAAATATGTAAATTGATTATAAACCGCTAATGCTTAAACCAACAGATAATCTATTGAAAGTAGGACCGAATCCATCACGAACGACAGGTGATACTGAGTAACCCAGATTCATAGAAATAATACCGTATCCAGCTCTTGCAGTCAAAGTAAAATCATTGTTTGTGAAGAACCTTTTGTTGTTAATTTTTTGAACATAGGTTTTACCGTAAAGCGAACTGCCATTGAATGTTTGGAGATCCTTAGATTTTGTAAAGCCTTTAAATAATAAACCCACTTTAAGACCTGCTGCAAATTTCCAGGACTTAGCAGGATTGGCAGGATTAGAATAGTATCTTATTTCGGCAGGCACTTGTAAGTACACTGTGGCAACTTTATGTTTATCAAAACGGTTCGCTAAAGAATCCAATTGTTTAAAACGGATGGAATTCGCTACTTGCGCAAGGTCTACAAAAGTGCCTTTATCGATGTATTGGTTGTTGGTACCAAAACCTACACCATAAGCCAAACTAAATTTGTTATTGGTTCTAAAAGGCTTGTCCATCATAAAATAGATATTGAAATGACGCCCAATGCCAGATGTCTTCACACTATCAGGTCCACCAGTCCAACTATCAGCACCAAATTGGATCATTAAGTGATCGGCAGGACGGCTAGATAAATCGGCCATTTTCTTTTCGGGAGGATTTGATTGCGCATTTGCTAATCCACTGAATAACAAAATAGTAAGGAGGGATAAAATTACTTTCTTCATTTGGCAAAAATAATTGAAAAAAAGGGTAGAACACTTTAAAAAAGGTTAAAATATTGGGCTATTAAGTTCAATAACAGGGTCAATTTTACTATTTTTGCAGCCTGTCATCGAAAGATGCGGGCCTATAGCTCAGTTGGTTAGAGCACCTGACTCATAATCAGGTGGTCCACAGTTCAAGTCTGTGTGGGCCCACAGCCGAAAGGCAACATTATCAAGGGTTTATGCTGTCAAAAGCGTAGACCCTTTTTATTTGGGGTAAGTTCTGGCCAGGTTTGGGCCAGGTTTAGTGTTTTTGGAGGGAAAACAGGGGTGAATGGATGTGAAAGGGTGGAATTGTTGGAACCTGATTAAATGTATTTTAAACATTAAATTTGAATATTCCCAAAAGAATAAAATTAAACTTAGTATATGAAAAAAATTAAAATTGACCTTTTGGGCAAGATTTTTGAAATAAGTATTGAAAAAATTAACACGTTCCCAAACACAGTATATTTAATCGAATACTCAAAAAGTAGCAAATTGAACATTATAGTTCAATCACCAATTTATATTGTAGAAAAAGATAAAATATTTGCATTCCAAAATAATTCAAATATTGAATATGTCAATTTATTAATGAGTATCTCAAAGGGGATTGAAGAAAATTATAATATATTTTAAAATAAGAATATGTCGATTGTTACCCATTTTGAAGATATACAAGACAAAATTGCAACAAAACTTAAAGCTGCCGAGAAACAAATAATAGTTGCAGTTGCATGGCTGACAGATCAGAGGCTTTTTAATATACTTTGTGATCAATCTGAAAAATTAATAGATGTACAAGTCTTGATTTTAAAAGATGAAATAAATATGAAAAGTAATATTGATTTTGA
>CAMCQV010000130.1 GCA_945877085.1 Chitinophaga pinensis | reverse complement strand
AGACTAAAAACATGGTCCTACTCCTTAATTGGTATTGGAGGCGCTGTGTTATTGTATGGTATGTTTACCAAAGGATTTAGCAGTGACGAGCATGAGCAAGTTCATTTTTGGGGTACATTAATGTACAACACAATCTTCTGGACATTGATTTGTAACGCTGCTATGTTTTTCTTAAGCTTTAGTGCCATGGCGCAAGCGGCATGGATGCAATCCTTCCGTCGTGTTCCAGAAGCCATCTCTACTTTGGTACCTGTTTTTGGTGGTATCACTTTGATGGTTTTATTGTATATCATCTTTGGTCATAAGCACCATATCTACCATTGGTTAGATGCGGAGGCGGTAGCAAAAGATCCAATCTTAAAAGGTAAAGTGGGTTTTTTGAATCCAACTTTCTTTGTGATTTGGACCACTTTGACAATTTCATTATGGAGTTTGTTTGGATATAGAATGCGTCAGTTAAATAACCAAGCAGATGTGGCACCAATGGATGCGCCGACTGCAAAAGCATTTAACATTCAAAGCATGGTGCGTTCAGGATTTTTCTTAGTATGGTTTGGTTTAACAGTAGCATCTACCATTCCTTGGTTGTGGATGATGAGTATCGACGCACACTGGTATTCTACGATGTATAGCTGGTATACTTTCGCAAGTACTTTTGTTGCGGGTATGGCATTGATTGCATTATGGGTAGTGTATCTTAAGAATAAAGGTTATTTAGAATTAACAAACAACGAACACTTGCACGATATTGCTAAGTTCATGTTTGCTTTCTCTATCTTCTGGACCTATTTATGGTTCTCTCAATACATGCTAATCTGGTATGCAAATATCCCAGAGGAAACTGTGTATTTCAAACATCGTGTTCAAGGTCCATATAAATCGATCTTCTTCCTGAACCTAATCATCAACTTTTTAGCGCCTTTGTTAATCTTAATGAAGCGTTCTGCTAAGCGTAACTACACATTAGTAGCGTTAATGGCAGTTGTGATTATCTTTGGACATTGGATCGATTTTTACCAAATGATCATGGGTTCTTTGATGAAGGAGCATGTTGAATTAGGGCTGTTGGATTTTGGTATCCTTGCCTTCTTTGTAGGTGTGATGATTTTCTTTGTTGCAAAAGCTTTGGCAAGCAAACCATTGATTGCCAAATATCATCCATTCTTAAAAGAAAGTATTATCCACCATACTTAGTCGTAACACTTGTATAAAAATTATTAGAGTAAGAAAATAGAAATAAGATTATGAGTTTATATTTATCCATAGCAATTATCGCCCTCATCTTTATTGTGATTTTTCAAATCGCAAAAGCAAGTGAGTACGTTTCTGTCCTTAAAGGAGAAGAAGTTGCCCGCAAACAAAGCAATAAGATCAATGGTTTTTTAATGGTCGCGTTTATGGTTTTAGGCTTTGTAGGTATCTATGTATGTAATGAGTATCTTTTTGACAAAACCTTATTAGCGCAAGAAGCTGCAAGTATCCAAGGAGAAAAAGTAGACCAAATGATTTGGATCACTTTAATTGTGACAGGTATTGTATTTGTGATCACACAGATTTTATTATTTTGGTTTGCTTATAAATACCAAGAAAATGAAAACAGAAAAGTTTTCTTCTTTGCGCACAGCACTAAGTTGGAATTAATCTGGACTGCGATCCCTGCCATCACTTTAACTGTATTGGTTATTTTTGGTTTACGTAATTGGTTCTTCTTTACTGGCGAACCTCCAAAGAACGCAATGGTTGTAGAAGTGACTGGAAAGCAATTTGGTTGGATCTTCCGTTACCCAGGAAAGGATGCGGTATTTGGTAAAAAATATTATAAGAACATTGACCCTGCTACCAATTCAGTGGGTATTGTATGGGATGATAAATTAGCACAAGACGATATCTTAACAGAACAAACCATGTATGTGGTAAAAGGCACACCTGTTAAATTAATCATTGGTTCTAGAGATGTCATTCATGACGTAGGTTTATCTCATTTCCGTTTGAAGATGGATGCCGTTCCTGGTATTCCAACAACGATGTGGTTTACACCTAAGTTCACGACTGCCGAAATGAAAGAAAAAACAGGCAATCCAAATTTTGCTTACGAGATTTCTTGTGATCAAATGTGTGGTAACGGTCACTATTCTATGAAAGGAATTGTGGAAGTGGTTACACAGGAAGAATATGATATGTGGATGGCGAAGCAAAAGGCGCAATACTTAGTGGCTTTCCCTGAGAAAGATCCAAGTAATGTTCCAGCTGCAACAGTGGGTGCGGAAAAAGCAAAAGATAGCACTGCAAAAACTGCAGTAGCAAAAATGTAATTTAAAAATATTTTAAATAAAACGGTATGAGTAACGAAGCAGCAATTATCGAAGACGTACATGTAAAGAGTGTAACAAGTCATGATACACATGAGCATGGAGATCATGGACACCACGAACACCATGATACTTTCTTAACTAAATATGTATTTAGTCAAGACCATAAAATGATCGCGAAGCAATTCTTGATCACTGGTATGGTGTGGGCAGTATTAGGTGGTTTAATGAGTGTGCTTTTCCGTTTGCAATTAGGTTATCCTGATGCAAGTTTTCCTTGGTTAGAATCACTTTTAGGTAAGTGGGCGAAAGGTGGTCAAATCACACCGGAAGCTTATTATGCTTTAGTAACTACACACGGAACTGTATTGGTATTCTTTGTATTGACAGCAGGTTTATCTGGAACATTTGCCAACTTCTTAATTCCATTGCAAATTGGAGCAAGAGATATGGCGTCTCCATTTATGAATATGTTGAGTTACTGGTTCTTCTTTGTAGCAAGTATTGTAATGTTGTCATCTATGTTTGTAGAGACAGGGCCATTCAGCGGTGGATGGACTGCGTATCCTCCATTGTCTGCATTAGGAGATGCTTCTCCTGGTTCTAAGACAGGTATGGACTTGTGGATTATCGCAATGGCTTTATTCATTGTATCTTCTTTATTAGGTGGCTTGAACTATATCGCTACTATTTTGAACATGCGTACTAAGGGTATGAGCATGACACGTTTACCTTTAACAATTTGGGCTTTGTTCTTTACAGCTGTATTAGGTGTATTGTCTTTCCCTGTATTGTTGTCTGGTATGATCTTATTAATTTTTGATAGAAACTTTGGAACTTCATTCTATCTATCTGATATTTTTGTGAATGGTGTAGGTGCTTTACCGAACGAAGGTGGATCTGCAATTTTATACCAACACTTATTCTGGTTCTTAGGTCACCCAGAAGTATACATTATCTTATTGCCTGCCATGGGTATGGTATCTGAGATTATGTCTGTAAGCTCTCGTAAACCAATCTTTGGTTATATGGCCATGTTAGGTTCTTTGTTTGCAATTGCTGCATTGGCCTTCTTGGTTTGGGCGCACCATATGTTCGTTACAGG
>CAMCQV010000129.1 GCA_945877085.1 Chitinophaga pinensis | reverse complement strand
AGCTATATTGGCTTTTGAAGAGGGTATCAGTGATGCAGCTACGATAGATCAGATTATGAAATTAGGCATGGCACATCCAATGGGACCATTGCAATTAGCAGATTATATTGGCCTTGATGTTTGTAAAAATATTTTAGAAATCATGGAGGCTGGTTTTCAAAATAGCAAATACAAACCTGCTGCATTATTAACTAAGATGGTAGAGGAAGGTAAATTAGGCATCAAAACTGGTGAAGGATTTTATAGCTACCAGAAGTAAATCAATCCAACTTTAGCGTTGTCTTAATGGTGACGTCTCTTAATGCGCCAAGCTTTTCAAGCACTTCGTCCAATCTATTCTTAGGGATGCCTATATGAAGCTGTATAAATAATTGTGCAGTTTGCTCTACCACAGAACAATTATAATGTTTCACCAATAGCATTACTTCATTCATTTGATGGTAATCAAAATTAAGTTCATAGGGAATTTCAATTGGCTTCTTAATAATTGGTGAAAGTTGTAAGGCCAAAGCTGTAGCTGTTTTATAGGCATTGATCAAACCAGGTATGCCTAATAAAGTACCTCCAAAATAACGCACCACCACCACAAATACATTGGTGAGTTCTTTACTATCAATTTGCCCCAGTATTGGCCTGCCTGCAGACCCAGCAGGCTCGCCATCATCACTGACTCTAAAGGTGGATCCATCGACACCAAGCCGATACGCCAAGCAATGGTGTACTGCTTTACCATGTTCTTTTTTAAGTTGTGCTAATAGCTTTTTACAAGTTTCAATATTTTTAGCGGGATAGGCAAAGGCTAAAAATTTACTACCCCTATCTTTAAATTCCGCCATGGAAGGCTGTTCGATCGTATAGTAGTAGAATGGATCCATTTAAAAATAATAAAGCTAAATTTAAACAAAGCTAGTTCATAATGATGAATCATTTGTAACATTGCAATATGCTTTTAAACGACATCAAGCAAGCCTTGAAAAAACAGTTGGCAGGTCAATTCGAAAGTGTTGAACTTAATCCAATCCTATCTATTCTAATTGAACATGTCACAGGCTGGGACCAAGTTCAACAAGTTATTCATAAGGACAATGCAATTTCCGAAGAACAAGTTTTGGCTTTTGAAACTGCTGCCACTGCACTTTTAGCAGGAAGACCCATTCAGTATATTACTGGTAAAACCTGGTTTATGGGCGAACCTTATATTGTAAACGATCAGGTGTTGATTCCCCGTCCAGAAACAGAAGAATTAGTAGACTGGGTCATTGAATATGCTGCCATCAAAGGAAAGGCATTGCGTATATTAGATATAGGCACAGGTTCTGGTTGTATTGCCATTGCAATCAATAAAGCATTACCCGAGGCAATTGTTTCGGCAATAGATATTAGTACGAGTGCAATAAAAATAGCAGCAGCCAACGCAACGGCACTTAAAGCCGATATTGAATTGATTGCATTGGATATTTTGAATACCGCTTTTTTACCAGGCCAATACGATGTGATTGTAAGTAACCCGCCCTATATTCCAATGCAGGAAATGAAAAATATGGAATTGCAAGTGACCGATCACGAACCCAATATTGCTTTATTTGTCCCCGACGAAGATCCCTTGGTATTTTATAAAGCAATCACAAGACTTGCAAAATTGCATTTAAGTGCGAATGGTCAATTGTTTTTTGAAATTCATTATGACCAAGGAGATGCTATGATTGCACTCTTAGACGAAATGCATTTTCATGCAGAATTAAGGACCGACTTATTTGGAAAAGATAGAATGGTTCGCGCAAGTTTGAAGCCAAGATAGATTTAGTTGGCAGAAAAGCTACAAGAAAAGTTGGTTGATCAATTGGATGATTAATTCGATGGATCCACCGCAACCACTGGAGTTGCGCCAAGCGCTTTGATGATTTGCATCACTTGAATTGTTACGCCTAAATTTGCTACACTATCTCCATTGATCACTACAGAAGGCTTATCCGTTTCTTTAGCTAAGAAAATTTGTAATTGACTTGATAAAGCATCTAAACTTACAGGAGATGAACCGATAAATAAATTTTGATCTTTATCTATAGTCACCACCACAGTTTGTTTTGCCTTGGTATCACTCGCTGCTTTTGGATTAGAGACTTTAATGACATTTGGATTTGCCAAAGTGGATACAATCAAAAAGAATAATAATAATATAAACAAGATGTCATTCAATGCACCTGTATGCACTTCTGGATGATGTCTTAAACGATTTCTAAGATTCATAGCAGGTAGATTAAGCTTGAGTTGGTTCTTGTAAAATATCTAAAAAATCTGCGCTCGCTCTTTCCATCTTATTCGCCGTCTTGTCTATTTGAGTAGATAAAAAATTATGTCCAACATAGGCAATTAAACCAATGATCAAGCCTGTTGCAGAGGTGATCATTTTGGTATAGATACCCCCAGCTATGGTATTCAAAGTGTATTCACCCGTAGATGCAATACCATAAAATAATTGCACCATTCCAATAATCGTTCCTAAGAATCCAAACATGGGTGCGATGCCAGAAACCAATGACAGGATATTTAAATTGCGCTCCATAGAATACATTTCTAACTTGCCTACGTTTTCCATGCTTTTTTCAATCGCATCAATTGGCTTGCCAATACGCATAATGCCCTTCTCTATCATATTCGCCACTGGATTGTAGGTGTTTTTAGCAAGTGCTTTTGCCGCAGCAACATTACCAGACAAAATATGATCTTTAATCATTTTCATGAATTGAGGATCTAACTGTCCTGCTTTTTTGATCGCTAAAAATCTTTCTATGAATACATAAATTGCAATCACCAATAAGGCATACAATGGATACATAATCCATCCTCCTTTTCCTAATAAACTAAATAAAGAAATTTTAGCATCTGGCACTTGTAACAAAATCAACATAGGATTTAAATTTATATTTAAAGTTAATTTATTTCTACCATATAGGCTAATACTTGCACGGCTTGTTGCATATCTGCAACACCCACCCATTCATGTTTGCTATGAATGGCTTGCATGCCAGTGAAGATATTGGCAGTGGGTAGTCCCATAAAACTCATCCTACTTCCATCTGTACCGCCACGAATGGCTTCAATGACAGGTTGGATGCCCGCTCTTTTATAAGCATCCAAAGCCAAGTTGACCATTTGAGGATATTGATCAATCACTTCTTTCATATTTCGGTATTGTTGCTTCACTTGAATCTGCACTGCAGACTGATTGTAATTTGGGTTTTGACGAATCACTGCTTCAGCAATATCCAATATTCTTTGTTCATAAATCGCCAAATTGGCTGTCTCAAAATCACGAATTAAAAATTCAATTTGTACTTGTTCTGCCCCACCTTGAATATTTGTAGGATGTACAAAACCTGCTTTGCCTTCGGTATGTTCAGGGCACCAATGATCTCTTGGTAATGCAGC
>CAMCQV010000128.1 GCA_945877085.1 Chitinophaga pinensis | reverse complement strand
ATTGGTAAGGATATTAAACCCATTGAAGTGATGTGTTGGGCAGATACGCAAGTGAAACCAATAGAAGCCGAAGACCATGCTATTGGCTTAGTGAAATATGAGAACGGGGCGATAGGTCAATTTGAAGTGAGTTGGACTTTTAGAGGTGGATTAGATTTAAGAGACGAAGTCATGGGTACAGAAGGTACTATTTGGATCAATAGTTTTTTAAGAACTGGCTTTGAAATGTTCACTACCGGAAAAGGGGGTGACTATATAGCAGAAAAAGCAGAAAGCGATAGAGGTTGGTTGTTCCCAGTAGGAGATGAATTGAATGAACTTGGATACAACCATATGTTCATGGATATGTTCAACTCCATTGAAAAAGGTGTAGCACCAAAAGAAACATTTTACGATGGTTATGTGGTGAATTGTATTTTAGATGCAGCCTACAAATCGGCTAAAACAAAATTATGGGAACCTGTTCAATTGGATATCTGGAGAGGCAAGACTGGTTTAACTAAGGAAAGTCATTTAGTTGAATACGATGCCGATCATTATTTGGTAAAAGAAGAGATGACCCATTATGGTGCAAAGAAATTAATTCTTAAGCACAAGACCACAGGGAAAATATCAGAACAAACAATCAATTAAATAAAAAAGCCCTTCATTTTTTGAAGGGCTTTTTTATGTATTAAAGGGTCTTTTTAAACTGATTAAAGTTATTCATAGCAGTCACGATATCATCGAATGGTTTTCTTGGAAAATCTTGTTCAATAAAGAAGTATTCAACCCCAGCAATATCTAAATTTTTAAAGGTTTCTTTAAAATCATATACCCCATTCCCAAAAGGAACAATACCCCTATCTGCATTCATATCCTTGACATGTAGCAATGGAATACGGCCCTTATTTTGTTTAAAAATATCAACTGGATTTTTACCTGCTTTAAATACCCAACCCAAATCCAATTCTAATTTTAAAATTTCTGCATCAATTTGAGAAGTAAAATAATCATAGGCAACAACGCCATCCTTTACATCAAACTCAGTAGCATGGTTATGATACCCAAATATTAACCCTGCTTTTTTTGCTTGCTCCCCTGCGGTTTGTAATATTTCAGCAGAAGCTTTAATCTCATCTCCAGTTTCAATACCAATGCTAGAACATACGATATAAGGAATACCTGCTTCTGCAACTAGGTCAACTAATTCTTGACTATTGTCTTTTAAAGTCATCATCTTAGGAAAGCTCAATGGTTTGCCATCGGGACCATTTGGTATTTTGAAATTTGGAGGTGGTTTCATTGGCGAACCTACCACGTGATGCGAACGCCATTCCATCCCCATATCATGTACAAGCGCTTTAAACTCTTTTGGTTTTTTGCCGTAAAAACTACCTGGTTTATTAAAAGCAGATTCAATATTCTTATACCCTGCTGCTGCCAATTTCTGTAAAGAACCAACCGCATCCGTTTCCATTTGCATTAAAATGGTAAATAATTGAATGCCCGTTTCTGGTAATTTTTTTGTGCGAAAAAAACTTTCAGCCCAACTGGTATGACTTAATAATGCACCTCCCAGCGTGAGTGCGGTGGCTTGTTGTAAGAAATTTCTTCTTGATTTCATGATGGCATTTTAAATTAACAAGGCAATCATTGCGTTGCTATGACACAATATAAAAAAGTTAAGCCGTTTTATCAAAATATTTTTATCTTTAAAATATGGCGAAACGCATTCAAATTCCAAGTAATAAAAAATTAGTATTAGAGAAGGGGAGTCAAATATACCAGC
Organism: Chitinophaga pinensis; assembly: GCA_945877085.1. Classification (GTDB taxonomy): domain Bacteria; phylum Bacteroidota; class Bacteroidia; order Chitinophagales; family Chitinophagaceae; genus Sediminibacterium; species Sediminibacterium pinensis_G. Next base: position 1,738 of record CAMCQV010000128.1, on the reverse strand, counting down.
CTGGGATATCAGTAGATTGTGTCATTTTAGGATTTCAGGAAAACGCGCTTAAAGTACTCTTATTAAAAGTAGATAATACAAATAAATGGGCCTTGCCTGGAGGCTTTATTAAAAAAAATGAACCCATTGAACTTGCTGCTGATAGAGTTTTACAAGAAAGAACTGGCGTTCAAAATATCTTTTTACAACAGTTTAATGTATTTGGTGATCCTAATAGGTCTGATGCGCGTATTCATCAAAACAGATACCTTGAATATGGTATCAAAATCCCTAAAGATAACTGGCTTTTACAAAGGTTCATCACCATTGGATTTTACGCTCTAGTTGATTTTTCTGACGAAAATTTAAAAGCGGTGGTTTCTGATGAAACTACTGCATGGATCGATATCAATAAGTTAAGTCACTTAATGATGGACCATGAGGCGATTGTAATAAAAGCCCTGGAAGCACTCAGGTCTCAGCTTGCCTACTTACCTATTGGCAGAAACCTGATGCCAAAAAAATTCACGATGCCTGAATTGCAAAAATTATATGAAACAATTTTAGATCGAAAATTAGATCGTCGAAATTTTCAAAGAAAAATGTTAGGGTTTGATATTTTGAATAAATTAAGTGAGCTCCGAAAAGGAGGTGCGCACAAAGCTCCATTTCTGTATTCCTTTAATGATAAGAAATATCAAAAAGCACTTAAGGATGGTTTGTACGGTAGTTGGTAAAATAGTATAACTAAATATCCTTATTTTATCCAATTCACTTTAACCATTTTTACATCTCTTGAATTTGGCCCAACCATGATTTGGAAATCACCTGACTCCCAATCAAATTTAAGATCTGAATTATAAAATTTAAGTAAGTCAGTTGTGATTTCAAAAGCCACTTCCTTGGTTTCACCTGCTGCTAGTTCAATTTTTTCGAATCCTTTTAATTCCTTCACAGGTCTTGTAATAGTTCCAACTTCGTCTCTTATATATAATTGAACCACTTCTTTACCAGCGTATTTTCCTGTGTTCTTCACTGGTATGATTACTTTTAATTTTTGGTTGCCCTTTAATTGAGTAGATGACACCTGCATAGCGCCATACTCAAAATTGGTATAGCTTAATCCAAACCCAAAAGGATACAATGGTTCATTAGACACATCTATATAATTGGATTGAAATTTAGAAAACCATTTACCAGTCAATGGTCTTCCTGTGTTTTTATGATTGTAATACAAAGGGATTTGACCTACATTTTGAGGGAAACTCATCGTCAATTTTCCAGAAGGATTAACTCTACCTAAAAGTGCATCTGCAATTGCGTCTCCAGCCTCAGAACCTGCAAACCATACATCTAAAATGGCAGGCACATTTTCATTTTCCCAATTCAATGTCAAAGGACGACCGTTAAATAAAACCAATACAATTGGCTTACCAGTTGCAACCAAAGCTTTTAATAAACGCTTTTGAGTTTCTGGTATATCGATATTGGACTTAGATGCACTCTCCCCACTACTTTCCGCACCTTCCCCTAATGCTGCTACAATTACATCTGCATATTCACTTATTGTCAATGCTTCTTTGATCATCTCTTCTTCGCTTCTTTTGTCCCTAGCAATATCTTTCCCAAATAAAGTTTGACGATTTTGCATTTCTACATCTTCTTCTAAATTTGCACCTTTGGCATACAAAATATGACCATTACTACCTAGAGCATTGGTTAATCCCTGTAATAAACTGATTGATTTTGAATTATCTGC
>CAMCQV010000127.1 GCA_945877085.1 Chitinophaga pinensis | reverse complement strand
TTGCCAATGAATACAGGTGTTGAAGGTGGTGAGACGGCGATTAAATTAGCGAGAAGATGGGGCTATAATGTAAAAGGCATTCCAGAAAATCAAGCGAAAGTAATTTTTGCAGAAGGTAATTTCTGGGGCAGAACATTAGCCGCAATTTCTTCTTCCACTGATCCGAGTAGCTTTAAAGGATTTGGCCCATACATGCCAGGCTTTTGCTTAGTACCTTACAACGATTTAGCTGCTTTAGAAACCGTTTTACAAGATCCATCTGTGGCAGCATTCATGGTGGAGCCTATACAAGGTGAAGCTGGCGTGGTGATTCCTACAGATGGCTACCTTAAAGGCGTTCGTGCTTTATGTGATAAATACAATGTATTATTTATTGCGGATGAAATCCAAACGGGACTAGCAAGAACTGGCACATTACTAGCTTGTGATCATGAAAATGTGCGTCCTGATATTTTGATTTTAGGAAAAGCATTGAGTGGCGGTACGATTCCAGTTGCTGCTGTTCTTGCAGATGATATTGTGATGTTACAAATTAAGCCAGGCGAACATGGATCCACTTATGGAGGAAATCCATTGGCTTGTGCAGTTGCAATGAAAGCATTGGAAGTCATCAAGTCAGAAAAGATGGTAGAAAACTCCTATAAAATGGGAGAAATTTTAAGGGCTGAATTAGCCAAATTAAATTCTCCATTTATTGCATCAATTAGAGGACGCGGATTATTAAATGCCATTGTGATCAAACATGAAAATCCAGAAGCGGCTTGGGATTTATGTATACACCTTAAAGCATTAGGGATACTTGCAAAACCAACCCATGGAGATAAAATTAGATTCGCACCTCCATTGATTATTACAGAAGAACAAATAAAAGAAGCCGTTCAATTAATTGGAAAAGGGCTTGAGCAATTAGCGTAATAAAAACCATTGAACAAAATAATAAATAGCCCTCCAAAAGAGGGTTATTTTGTTTTAAGCTTAGGCAAGAAGGTCATGATTAAAATTCCAAAACTTAAAACAATACATGCATAAAGTGCCCATTGTTTTTGTGGACATTCCCCCATTGCACATGCAGATAAAACTAAATAGTTTCTAAAACTCCAAGCTACAAGTAATGCAGCCCATGCCATATTGAATCGCTTTACATTGATAGATGGAATTGCAAAAAATACGATGGCTAGGATGCCTATATAAAATAAAAATTTACCTGATTGCCCAAAATTAGACGCACCTGCATCCCATCCTGTTATTACCCAGTTTCTACTTTCAATGATTACTAATGGCTGAGTAGTACAAAAAAATAACAATAAAGTTAGGAGGATGCCAATGGTTTGAGAGTGTTTCATGAGTGCAAAAATACAATAAACTAGCTTATAAAAATTACAGCATATTATTTGATGTAAAAGCCAAATACATCCACATTGAAATGATTGAATACGTCGTATTCATTTAAGATGGCAGCAAGTTCTACCCTTTTGATACTTCTTTTTAATTCAAAATCAGTCAAGCTTAAAATATTCCAAAGTGTTTTAAAACTTGGAAGTATTTCATCTATTTTTTTACCACTAAGGATGGCCGCAAAATTTGCAGCATCTTCTATTGTCATTTCGTGTTTAATCAAATTTGCATGATAATCAAATTTCATTTTCCAAGTATTTACAAAATCAGCAAATGAAACTGGTTTGTCTGGGTAAAAATAAGTTGTATTCGCCCATCCATTTGGCACACCTACTCCTTTTAACAATCCAGTTGCACCTATTCTTTGAACTGCTTTAAAATATGGTGAACTCTGTTTCACATCAACATAGGGCATAATGTATCCATTTGCCTCAAGCAATATATTTTGCAATTTTCTTACTGATACATTTTTTGGTGCAAGACCATCCTTGATGCTTTGTGCTGCTAATAATCCTGCTGCTTGACCAATCTGCATCACACAAGGTTGTAATCTTGTGGTGCCATTCACGACATTCGATACACTAATGGACTTCTCAGCTATAATGATATTGTCTTGATTTTCAGGAATCAAAACACTGATTGGAATATTAAAGGATGGCACCGAAAAGAAATCCAAATGTTGCGGTGCGGATGGATTTTTTTTGTGGTGGTGGTCAATCGGATAATCCCCCACCGCAATGCCTGTTCTGTATAATGGCTTTTCGTTTTCAAAAGGTGTTGCTATATGTTGCACGACCATTCTTGACAATCCTTTGACCCTTCTTGATTCTCTATAATATGGATAGTATGCAAGTTTGTCTTTTGTTTTAAACTCATCATCTGCTAATGCCAAATTTTTAAATCCTAAATCCTTCTGAATAAAATAAACGAACCTTAGCGTTTGTTGTTTTGCGATCTCTAACAATGCTGCCCTTTCTTTGGGTGTTTTTTCAACCACATTTAAATAAATATCATTACCATAGATGGGCCAATTGAGCATGTATTTATTCCCTGGCAGTTTGCCATAATTAAGCATCTTTATTGCATCCACTGGCGGCTTAGTTCTTATACTGTCTTTGTAAAAAGAAAGGTTACTTGCGTCAAACTCTAAGGAATCATAATTTTTTGGCCTTTCTATGAATGGTTGTGGAGTCCCATAGTCTTTTAACACAGCTACATAGGTGATATCTTGCACAATATCATTTGCGCCATTTTTATTTACATTTTCTTTAGTCAAATCATTTGATTCCATACCAAGATCATATGGAATTTTAGCTGCTGCTAATAGATCTCCTAGTTCGGTCGCATCGATGTAGCGCTTGGCTTTAATTAAAATATTTTTTTGCTCTTGGTTATCATAAAACAAAACACCTGTGATAGCATTTCCTTCTTTATTGACTTTTACTAATTCATAATGGTAATTAATTTGCAAGTGCTTTTCGCTTTTCGCCATTGCTTTAAAAATACTATCGCCAATATGCGGCTCAAATAAAGTATTGCTCACCCATCCTGTTGAGACTTTATTGCTTCCTCCATAATGTTGATATAGTCTTGTTCTAAATTCTCCAAAGATCCCGGCCGGCAAATTATGATTGCCATCAAATGCGGATACGCCCGCAGCTGTCAACATCCCGCCTAACCATGGAGTGGATTCTGCTATAATTGTTTTTACACCTAGTCTTGAGGATTGTAGTCCTGCGCAAATACCACTGGCAGTGCCTCCAATGACCAATACTTCTGTTTCTTGGATTTGATCAATGCTTTGGCTCCATGCTTTGACAAATTGGCTGGATACAAATAAAAGTATGAGGAAGATGGAGCGCATTGGGTTGAATTGGATGGTAAAATAGGAAAAAGGAAATTGCTTGCAAAAAATATTCATCGGATAGCCAGCTCATTGCATTCACTGTCATGCGCTTCGGCTATCTCGCTTTACCCAAAGCCTTTCAAAAGTAAGCACAGCTTACTTTTTGCTTTTTTGGTTCTCGTCATCTTACACAAGCGAGCTTGTGACGCTGCCTTAAACCAAAAAAGCCTCTCACTTTCGTGAGAGGCTTTGTATCGAGGTCCCGAGCGGATT
>CAMCQV010000126.1 GCA_945877085.1 Chitinophaga pinensis | reverse complement strand
GCCCATTTTGCAATGCGTAAATTAAAACCAGGATAGTCGATACAAATCAAAATATCTGGTTCAAATACAGTGATGTCTTTTTTACAGAATGCAATATTGGATAAGATGGTCCTTAAATTCATCAAGACTTCTACAAAGCCCATAAAAGCAAGGCTGCGATAATGTTTCACAAGATGTCCTCCGGCCTGTTGCATCAAATCACCACCCCAACATTGTATCGTTGCAGAGGGATCATTCTTTAAAATGGCTTTGATCAAATTGGATCCATGTAAGTCGCCGCTAGCTTCGCCAGCTATGATATAATATTTCATCTATAAAAACCATTTAGCTGCAATAGCGACTATTGCATAAACACAGGTGGTAAAAAAAATGCCTTTCGCCGTCTTATCAATTTGTTTTTGGAAAAAGAAAGTCAATGCAGCAGCGTTTAATAAAAGCGAAACACTGATCATTGCAGAAAGAATGGATTTCTGACTTGCCAATAAATCTAAAAAGGTTTGAACAGGAATCATGCTAAATTTCCATTGATAGAATCCAACAAAACCCAGAAAGGGAAGTGCTAAACCTATTAGGACGCCAAGGATATAATTGTCTTTCTTTAATTGCATTGATTTACCATTTCCATTTTTTACTTAATTGCCCTTTCAATACATGGTTGGTCAAATCAAATTGAACAGGTACTACGCTTACATAATTATTTTTAAGTGCCCAAACATCGGTGTCTTTTGACTTATCAAAGTTTACGAATTCGCCAGTAAGCCAGTAATATTTTTTACCATGAGGATCGGTACGCTCAACAAATTTCTCGTCATATTTTGCATAAGCTTGTTTGCAAATTTTAATTCCCTTAATCATCTTAGTAGCGACTTTAGGAATATTCACATTCAAGCATAAATGTTTGTCTAATTTTTTATCTGCCAACACATGCTCAACAATGATGCGGGCATAATGGCTAGCTGCTGTAAAATCTGCATCAATGCCAAGGTCTAATAAACTAAAGCCAATGCTAGGGATACTTTCAATTGATGCTTCTAAAGCTGCAGACATGGTCCCAGAATAAATGACATTGATAGAATGGTTTGCTCCGTGGTTGATGCCGCTCAAACAAATGGTTGGTTTGCGATGCAATACCTTGTCTACAGCCAATTTTACACAATCCACAGGGGTACCACTACAAGAATATGCTTCTACACTTGGATCCTCGTCCCAATGGACTTTGGTTAATCTTAAATGTTGGCCTAGTGTAATGGCATGTCCCATACCACTTTGTGGTTTATCTGGTGCGACCACCACAATTTTACCCAATCCTTGGACTGCTTTTACAAGTGCATGGATACCAGGGGCACCGATGCTATCATCATTGGTAATTAATATAACGGGTTGATCCTTTTTTACTTTAGCCATACTGCAAGTTACCAAGAAGGGGGATGGCCTCAAAAAAATAAATTGCTAAATAAATTTGGAAAAACTAAAATAATTAGTAAATTGCACTAAAATTATTAGTTATGTCATACGCAGGAAAGAATTTAAAATTCATCAGAAAGCAACGTGATTGGACTCAAGAAGAGTTAGCCAACCAACTTCAAATCAAGCGTTCACTAGTGGGTGCCTATGAGGAAGGCAGGGCAGAGCCGAGATTAGAAGTACAGGAAGCCATTTGTGCTTTATTTAATATTAGTTTGGAGATATTCTTATTTCAAGATCTATCCCAGATGGAGGAATTTGACTTGAACCAAGGATACAATATGGGAGGTTCTTATTTAGAGCGTCGTCGTTCTCTTAAAACAGATAGCTCAAGTAGTGCAGCGATTGTATCATTTGTGCCTGTTAAAGCAGCCGCAGGATACTTAGCCGGTTATGCTGACCCTGAATTCATTGACGAGCTAAATACCTTCACCTTGCCTATGTTAGCGCCAGGGGAATACCGTGCATTTGAGATCGTTGGAGACAGTATGTTACCAACCCCAAGTGGAAGTGTGATTGTAGGTGAGCGCGTGGCGAGCCTAAAGGATGTAAAAAGTAGTAATACCTATATCGTTATTTCAAATACAGACGGGGTAGTGTATAAGCGTATCATTACCAACGACGATCGTTCAGTGGATTCTATTGGAGAGAAGCTTACTTTGTTGAGTGACAATCCTTTATACGAGCCATATCAAGTAAATACGAAAGATATAGTGGAGGTATGGAAGGCTGTTTACATCATCCATAAAGCTGGTGCTCAGCCAATGTGGAATGTAGATCAATTAGCTGGTGTAGTGAATACATTACAGGATCAAATCACCTCTATTCAAAAGAAATTGAACTAGCATCAGCATGAATAAGGCCTGATTGATTATAGAGGCAATATGATTTGATACTGGAATAATTTTATAATTAAAAATGGGTTAATTCATTGAAATATAATGAATTAACCCATTTTGTTTGATATTAAATAAGAAGCTCTTAATACAAAACTTTTCTATTCCCATTCGATGGTTGCAGGTGGTTTACTGCTAATATCATAGACAACTCTATTAATACCTCTAACCTGGTTGATGATAGAGTTACTCATATGTGCTAAGAATTCATAAGGTAGGTGTGCCCAGTCTGCCGTCATACCGTCTACAGAAGTTACTGCTCTTAAGGCCACAGTGAACTCATAGGTTCTTTCATCACCCATTACCCCCACGCTTTTTACAGGTAAAAGGATGGTGCCGGCTTGCCAAACCTTATCATATAATCCAAATTCTTTCAGTCCATTGATATAAATAGCGTCTGCTCTTTGTAAAAGGTCTACTTTCTCGGGTGTAATTTCACCCAAGATACGGATAGCCAATCCTGGTCCAGGGAAAGGATGTCTTTGAATCATATCGGCAGGGATCCCTAATTCAAGGCCCACTTTTCGAACCTCATCCTTGAATAAACTTCGAAGTGGCTCTACTAATTTAAGATGTAGGGTATCTGGTAAACCTCCTACATTATGGTGTGACTTAATGGTTTGAGATGGTCCATGAACACTTACGCTTTCAATCACATCTGGGTAGATAGTTCCTTGACCTAAAAAATTGGCTTCCAACATGTTAGAAGCTTCTATTTGAAATACATCTATAAATAGTTTTCCAATGATTTTTCGCTTTTCTTCTGGGTCAGATTTACCTGCCAAGGCATCATAGAACATATTTTTAGCATCGATGCCCTTCACGTTCAATCCAATTTTTTGGTACATATCTAGTACCTGTTGGAACTCATCCTTCCTTAAAACACCATTATCTACAAAAATACCATGAAGTCGATTGCCTATGGCTTTATGAATTAAAGTGGCAGCAACTGTACTATCCACACCTCCACTTAATGCCATAATCACATGTCCATCACCAATCTGCTCTTTTAATTGAGCTACTGTCTCATTAACGAAGGAAGCCGGGGTCCAGTTTTGCTTACAGCCACATATTTCTACTAAGAAATTACGAATCATGGTCTTACCCTCAGTGGAATGGTAGACTTCTGGGTGGAACTGGAAACCATGTAAACTATGTCCTTGATCGGCTATTTTTCTA
>CAMCQV010000125.1 GCA_945877085.1 Chitinophaga pinensis | reverse complement strand
GAAGATTCACTAATTTTTCTTCTACTGAAAAGTCTTTGACTGATGCCATATGAATGTTTTATTTTAAGTAGCTTATTGGTTGCGTTTTCACCTCAGATTCGAGGACGGCAAAGGTAAGGAATTTACGCTTTAAATAGTCAACAATTAGTGCAGGAACAAAATGTTCGCTTTCTCCATGCCCAATATCCATTAAAAGGTATTTTCCGTCTGCCTCAAAGAAATCATGGTATTTAAGGTCGCTCGTGATGAAGCAATCTATATTTTGTGCCTTAATATGGTCCAGTAAAAAGCTACCACTGCCACCACATAAAGCGATGGTTATCAATTTTTTATCCAATAATTGCGTATGCTTAATCACCTCTATGCTCAACTGCTCTTTGACCCATCGAATGAAGGCCTCAGGTTCTGTTTCTAGGGGCAATTCACCAACTATTCCGGCTCCAACTGGCTCTCCATTCCCGTCAAATTGACCAGGTATTGGGGCTAATATTCGTCTATTTCCTAGGTGTAATCGGTCGGCTAGGGTGCTATTGACCCCATGGATCATATTGTCCAAATTGGTATGAATGGCGTATAAAGCGATGTTATGATGGATGGCTTTTAGCACCGTTCTATTGACATAATGGTCTCCGCTAAACTGCTTGATCCCTTTAAAAATGATGGGGTGATGACTCACTATGAGGTTGAATCCTTTTTGAATGGCTTCCTCGATGACCGCTTCTGTGCAGTCCAAGGAGCACAAAATTCCCGTACAATTGGCTTCCGGATCGCCAACTATTAGACCAGCATTATCATAAGATTCTTGGAATTGGAGAGGTGCCCATTCCTCTAGGCTTTTAATGAAGGCTTTAATTTGCATCCACTAAATTAATTATTAATTGATAAATTGAGCTTAAGATTCAACTATTTGTATTGTTAAATGTTATTCTCTTACTATGCGCCCATCCGTTATTCTATTTTGGTTCCGTAGAGATCTTAGGTTTAAAGACAATACAGGATTATACCATGCCCTTAAGTTGGCACAAAAAATTGAACTAAAAGTGCTACCCATTTTCATTTTTGACAAAATGATTTTGGATAAATTAGAGGATAAAGCAGACCGTAGAGTCGATTTTATTCATCAAACCATTACTGAACTACAAGCTACTTTAACTGAAAAAGGTAAAAGCCTTTGGGTGCATCATGGAACGCCGGTGGAAGCTTTTGAATTGTTGACCAAACAATATCAAATTCATTCGGTTTTTACCAATCAGGATTATGAACCTTATGGGATCAATAGAGATGCACAAATAGCAAAATATTTAGCCAAGGATAAAATTGAGTTGCAATCTTATAAAGATCAAGTGATTTTTGAAAAGTCCGAAGTGACAAAAGAGGATGGCAAACCCTATACTGTTTTCACGCCTTATTCCAGAAGATGGAAAGCTGCATGGGAAGCAAACAAGCCAAAATTATTACCATCGGAAAAAGGGCTGGACTATTTGATGGATAGTAAGCCTTTGAAAATTCCAAGTTTAAAAGCGATGGGATTTGAGCAAACGGATTTAGTAGTGCCTGCAAAAAAATGGAAGGAGAGCACGGTGAAAAATTATACAGAACAAAGAAATTTCCCAGCGAAAGAAGGTGGTACTTCGCATCTTGGAATGCATTTAAGATTTGGCACAATTTCAATTAGACAGTTGGCTTTGGAAACAGCTTCCATTAATACCACGTATTTAAACGAATTAATTTGGCGCGATTTTTATCATATGATCTTATGGCATTTTCCGCATGTGGCAGAGGGAAAATCATTTAGAGCACAATATGATTTGATACAATGGCGCAATAATGAAAAAGAATTTGAAGCTTGGTGCAATGGACAAACCGGTTACCCCATTGTAGATGCGGGTATGCGCGAACTCAATGCCACTGGCTTTATGCATAATCGTGTGCGCATGATTGTTGCAAGTTTTTTGACCAAACATTTATTGATTGACTGGCGATGGGGCGAAGCGTATTTTGCACAAAAATTATTGGATTTTGATTTTGCAGCCAACAATGGCGGATGGCAGTGGGCGAGTGGGAGTGGATGTGATGCTGCACCCTACTTTAGGGTATTCAATCCAAGACTTCAAACAGAAAAATTCGATAAGCAATTACAATATATCCGTAAATGGATCCCAGAATTAGACAGTCTTACTTATCCAACACCAATTGTGGTGCATGAGGAAGCCAGGGTAAGGGTATTGGCTGCGTATGCAAAAGCATTGAAGCCTTAAACATTATTGCCCTAAATTTTTTATTTGGAGTCAACCTATGAACCAACTATTTGCGCGTATACTTCCTCTAATTTTTTGATGGCGTTTTTTCCTACTTCACCCATTTGAATGCTAAAATCATTCACATATAAATTAATGTGTTGACGCATCACTTGCTCAGACATTTCTTGTGAATGACATTTTACAAATTCAGGGAGTTGTTCGTAACTATTTTTAAATGCATACTCCACACTTTCTTGAATCAATGCATCGATTAATTTAATCTCATCCTGAGGTTGATCCTTTCTTGCAACAATGCCCCCTAATGGAATAGGTGCATTGAAACTGGTTTCAAAATATTGACCCAAATCCATCCACTTGCTTAAACCTTTATCGGCATAAGTAAATCTGTTCTCGTGGATGATCACACCAGCATCCACTTTTCCAGAAAGTACCGCTTCCTCTATTTCATTAAAGACTAAAAAAACTTTATTGGTAACATCAGGAAAAGCAAGACTAAATAATAAATGGGCAGTTGTGTCTATCCCAGGAACTGCAACGCGCATTATTTTTTCATCAGGCTTGCCAGCTATATGTTTTGGATCCTCTTTGTAAATTAATAATGGGCCAACACCTTTGCCCAAAGCACCACCACTCTCAAATAGTTGGTATTGATTTTTTAATTTCGGCCAAACACCATAACTAATTTTTGAATAGGGTAACTTGCCCTGTAAGGCCCACTCATTCAGGGTTTGCACGTCTTCCAAGTGTAATTTAAAATCATAACCCTTGGTATCAATTTTATGATTGACTAATGCGTCAAAAATAAAAGTGTCGTTAGGACAGGGTGAAAAACCTAAATCAATTGTAGGCATATGAATTCGATTCTAAATTAAAAAGCTTGAGTAGATAAAGCCTCTAAATATTTGATGACAGTTTCATTTAAATTATAAATGGCTTCTTGCATTTTCCATTTTGCTTTATTGCGTTCGCCCACATAATTGGACACAGCTCGAATTTGTATAAATGGAATATTTAAATCCCTGCCAATATAATGCAAGGCAGCGCCTTCCATGGATTCAATTTGTGCTTTATATTTCGTACGGTAGCGCGCAATTATTTTTTTATCTGTGGTGATGCTATTAATGGTCACACCTTTTTTAGTAGGCAACTTCAATACATTGTATTGATTCAACCAATCGTTCGGTAAAGATTTTTTTTCAAAAGGTGCATCATTGGCACCATCTAATTTTAAATCAAATAAATCTTTCCATTGTTTATTTTCTGTCACACCAATATCACCAACCACATCATCCTTTAACACAAATACTTTGCCTAAAGGAATTTTTGGATCTAAGCTTCCAGCTATACCCATTTG
>CAMCQV010000124.1 GCA_945877085.1 Chitinophaga pinensis | reverse complement strand
GTCATCACCGTCATTACTGCAGCTCAGATTCAGCAAAATGCTGGTAGAACCATTGCACAATTATTAAATGAACAAGCAGGATTAAGTTTACCTGGTGCATTGAGTAATTTAGGTACTGTGCCTAGTATTTACATGCGCGGAGCTGCTTCTGGAAGAACATTGATTTTACTTGATGGCGCTCCTGTGGGAGATCCTTCCATGATTAGTAATGAATTTGATTTAAACTTAGTGCCACTGAATCAGGTGGAGCGCATTGAAATTTTAAAAGGTGCACAAAGTACATTGTATGGATCGGACGCCATTGGAGGCGTAATCAATATCATTACAAAATCAAAAAGCGGTGGCGGAGGTGGATTTAGTTATGGTAGCTATGGAACGAAACAAGGTAATTTTCAGTTCAATGCTAATTACAAAAAGTTAGATTTAGCGATTGGATTTGAAAATCAAAATGCAGACGGATTTTCATCGGCAAAAGATATCACCAACAAAGGTAATTTTGATGAGGATGGCTATCAAAACAATAGTTTTTTTGTAAAAGTAAAATACCAAATAGATACACTTTGGAATGTACAATTGTCTAGCAGAAAGACTGCTTACAAAGCTGCGATAGATTATGGTGGGTTTAAGGATGATAAAGACAATGAGTTTAAAAATGCCACCACCATGAGTGGTTTAGTCTTGAAATATAAAAAGGCTAAAACTAATTTTCAATTACAATACCAGTATACCACACAGGACAGAACTTATTTCAATGACAGCGTGGATAGAACCTATTTGATTTTTGAGAACAACCAATATGCAGGTACAACCCATTTTGCAGATGCCTTTTTATCGACACCAATTTTTAAAAATATACAATGGATTATCGGATCCGATTTTAGATACGGATCTTATAATCAAACCTACGAATCCATCAGCCAGTATGGGCCCTACAATGATGCATTTAAAGACACATTCCAATTTCAGAATGCTTTGTATACATCGGTCTTAGTTAATGATGATGCAAAAAAATGGTTGCTTGAATTAGGAGCGAGATACAATAACCACAATCGTTTTGGCAATAATCAAACATTCACATTCAATCCATCTTATGCATTGAATGATCAGATAAGATTGATAGCAAGTGTGTCCACAGGATTCAAGGCGCCCTCGCTTTATCAGTTGAGTTACAATGACCAATTAAAAGCAGAAACATCTTTCAATACTGAATTAGGGATTTCATTTAGAAAAGGACAAGTATTTGCAAGAGCCGTTTACTATAATAGAAATATTAAAAATGGTATTGACTATAATTATATAGACTATAATTTTTTCAACTTTATACAACAAAAAGTGAATGGTTTAGAAATTGAGATCCAACACCCCATCAATGAGCAACATCATTTTTCATTGAACTACACTTTGATGAATGGACAGGAAACCAATCAAAACAGGATCACCACAACAGATACTATTACTTACAATTATTTATTAAAACGTCCTAAACATAGTATAAACGCGCAATGGAATTACACCATGAATAGTAAATGGAATGCAAGTCTAACCGGAAGATTCATTAGCGAGCGTAAAGATGTAGGCGGATACGCAAGTCCAGATGTAACATTAGGCTATTATACCTTATTGAACGCGAACATTCAATACAAATGGAGTAAGCGCGTTCTTGTATTTGCAAATGGACAAAATCTGTTCAACGACAATTTCAACGAAGTCAATGGGTACAATGCCATTGGAAGAATGCTTCAATTTGGGATACGAGTTCAGTTTTAACGAAATGAACCGCTAAAGTAACTTTGGGAGGATGGCATAAAAAGTTATTGTTAATCAAGCTTAGGCTGATTCAAATGCGTTAGTAAATATAAAAAAGCTTTGTATCTTCATACAAAGCTTTTTTTATGGGATTTAAAATAGATGAACTACTTACGATTGTTTTTACTTTATTCGCCGTGATTGATATCGTGGGCTCTATACCACTGTTAATTGCGATGAAAGAAAAGTCGGGCGCCATAAAATCGCTTAAAGTGACCCTAATTTCAGGTGCACTTATGATCTTGTTTTTATTTTTAGGAAAACCTTTTTTACAATTATTGGGCCTAGACGTTAAATCATTTGCAGTGGGTGGTTCGATTGTGATTTTTCTATTAGGATTGGAAATGGTATTAGGTCATGAAATTTTTAAAGGCGATAAAATGCGCAATCTGGTGCCGTGGTGCCCATTGCATTCCCGATCATTGCCGGAAGCGGAACGCTTACAACTATTATGTCTTTAAAAGCGAACTATGATGAACTTTATATAGCACTAGGTATTCTTATCAACTTAGTTATTGTATACGCAGTTTTAAAATCGCTCAATTTTATTGAACGTTTACTCGGACCAGGAGGCTTACTTGCCGTTCGTAAATTTTTTGGTGTCATTCTTATAGCTATTGCCGTTAAAATATTCTCTAGCAATGTTGGAGCACTGATACGCTAAAAAGAGAAATTTAAATTTGCTTAATAAATAACTCAATTTAAAAAGGGTTAGTCCGATGGACTAACCCTTTTTTGAAATCAATTATATTTTAGAAACTATACCTGGCTTGTACTAGATAATTTCTTCCCAAAGCAGAAATCCCACTCGCAAAATAACGATAATTTAAATCAGCGATGTTTTCGATTTGAAAACTAAAACTTAATTTATTACTAGCTTGATAATTGGTGTTGATATTCCAAATTTGCCAAGCTGGCATACCATCCTTCGTTGCATAAATCTCATTGTCTTCTCCATTTAGGTTATAGTCTTTGATGCGCTTCCACCCATTAAATACTGTAAACAATTCTGCAGAAAACTTTTTTACATCCTGCTTTATTCCAACTCTGCCATAGGTTGGAGGAATATGGTCTAAAGGTTTTTCAGCATTAACGCAATTCACATCTTTATTGATATACCTACCCTTGGTATAAGAATAGGTGGCAGCTACAATTGTATTAGGTGTTAAATTAGCAGAACCATTGATATTAATGCCATATACATTTGCAATCGCTTTATTTTGCATTGCATAAACATCACTCATAATCCCTTGATATAAAATAGCACTTGCATTATTCCATTTAAATTTGTCTACTACTAAAGCATTTTCGAATCTAGTAAAGAAAATAGATGCACCGATGGTATATTTTTCAGCAGTTTTAGAAGCATTTAATTCTGTGTTGTAAGTATACTCTGGTTTTAAATCCTTGTTAGGCACAACTACATAACCCGTTCTGGTATCAAATACTTTTGTCAAATCATCCACATTCGGCGCTCTAAATCCACTGCTAAAACCAAAAGCAATTCTTAATCCATCTGCTCCATTGTAAGCCATACCTAAATTACCCGTCAAAGCAGTGTTGTTTTGATTGGCATCAGTGAAAGGGAAATGCATCAATGAAGTGTCTTTGAAATTGGCATTCAATTGTACATTGTTTAAACGCAAACCACTATTCAACACCCAATTCCCTTTTAAAAATTGAGTATGTTGCGCATATATTGCATAATTGGCCATATTCGTAGGCCCATCACTATACCTAGTCGCAATAGTACTTCGTACATTGGATACAATATTATTGCGATAGGCTGTAGAACCGACCTTATTATAATACGACTCCACGCCTACATGTAACTCGCTAGACTTCCCTTGGTGTAAGAGGTCTACATTGAACCCAAACAAATCCACTTCCTCAAATCTATGATCCTTGTTATTGGATTTGAATCTTCTGGTCAT
>CAMCQV010000123.1 GCA_945877085.1 Chitinophaga pinensis | reverse complement strand
AGTGGCATACCAGAAACTGCAGATCCTTTAGCAGGTAGTTTCTTTGTAGAAAATTTAACCGAGGAAGTGGCATCAAAAGCACTTGAATTGATTCATCAAATTGATGCGATGGGTGGATCTGTTGCAGCAATTGAATCTGGGTGGATGCAACAGCGTATTAGCGATAGTGCTTATAAATATCAAAAAGAGATTGAATCAAAAGATAAAATCATTGTTGGTGTCAATGAATTTATTTCAGATGAAAACAATAAAATTCCTGTTTTCAAAATAGATGCCAGTATTCAACAAGCGCAAATTGAAAAAATTAAAGCACTAAAAGCAAATCGCGACAATGCACTTGCTAAAAACTGCTTGGCCGCAATTGCAGAAGCTATTAACTCAGGAAAGAATATCATGCCACCAGTGATTGCTGCTGTAGAAGCGAATTGCACATTGGGTGAAATTTCGGACGTACTTAGAAAAATCTTTGGAGAATACCAAGCTTAAACAATTAAAAAATCTTTCATCATAAAAACCTATCAAATGCGTAAACTGTTATTCGCAATGAGCTTATTGATTGCAGGCAATTCAATGGCACAAGAACTTCCAAAAAACTATGCCCAACTTTTAGAAAAAGTGGAGCCAGAGTTAATTCAATGGAGAAGACATTTTCACCAAAATCCTGAATTATCCAATAGAGAATACAATACGGGTAAATACATTGCTGATTTCTTAAAAACATTACCTGGTGTGGAAGTACGCTACCCTGTTGCTAAGACGGGTGTTGTAGCAGTATTAAAAGGTGGTAAACCAGGTGCAGTAGTCGCATTAAGAGCAGATATAGATGCATTACCTGTATTTGAAAGAAACAGCCTACCCTTCGCTTCAAAAGTAACAACAGAGTATGATGGTAAAAAAGTACCTGTCATGCATGCATGTGGTCATGACTCTCATACTTCAATCTTAATGGCCACTGCTAAAGTATTACACGCCATGCAGAAAGACCTTCCTGGTACAGTTGTATTTTTATTTCAACCAGCCGAAGAAGGTGCTCCAGGAAATGAAGAAGGTGGTGCTCCTTTAATGATTAAAGAAGGCGCATTAGACAATCCAAAAGTGGATGCTGTATTTGGTATTCATATTAGTTCTCAGACCCCAGTTGGTACTTTAAAATACAAATCTGGTGCATTCATGGCATCTTCTGATTGGTTTACCATCAAAGTCAATGGAAAAGGTAGTCATGGATCACAACCTTGGGGCGGTATCGACCCTATCACAGCTTCTGCACAAATTGTGGAAGGCTTACAACATATAGTAAGTAGACAAATGGATTTAACCACTGCACCTGTAGTGATTACTGTTGGTACAATCAATAGTGGTGTTCGTTCAAATATCATACCTGAAACAGCAGAAATGACTGGAACCATTAGAACCCTAGATAGTAAAATGCAAAAAGATGTGCATGAGCGAATCAAGCATACAGTAAAAACGATTGCTGCTAGTTCTGGTGCAACTGCTGATGTAACCATTGACACTAAAACCTTAGTGACATTCAATGAGCCTAATTTGGTGAAGAAAACTTTACCTGCATTAATTAAAGCAGCAGGCGCTGAGAATGTATCAGAATCCACTTGGGTAACTGGTGCAGAAGATTTCTCTTTCTTTGGTGAAAAAGCACCAAGCTTCTTTTTCAATTTAGGTGCTTTACCTAAAGGAACCGATCCAAGTAAAGCAGGCCCGCACCATACACCAGATTTCTATTTAGATGAATCTGGATTTATTGTTGGAGTGAAAGCATTCTGTCAATTGGTATTTGATCATTCAAAAACTAAATAAACTATTTTGGTGCAGGATAATTTCTTGCACCAAATAATAGGCTTCCAATGCGTACCATCGTACTTCCTTTTGAAATGGCTAATGCATAGTCCGAACTCATGCCCATACTCAATGTATCAAATGAACCATCTGGGAAAGCTTGTTGGGCTTTGTCAAAATAGGTTTTTAGCGTATAAAATTCTTGACTTAACAATGCTTGGTCCTCAGAGAAACTTGCCATACCCATTAAACCTCTAATTCGAATATTGGTATAGCTTGCAATTCTTCCACTCATTAATAATTCATGCAATGCAGGTCCGTCAAATCCAAACTTTGTTTCTTCTGTTGCAATATGCACTTGCAATAAACAATCAATGATCCGATTTTGCTTGACTGCTTGCTTATTGATTTCTTGTAATAATTTTTCTGAATCCACCCCATGAATCATAAATACAAAAGGTGCAATGTATTTGACCTTATTGGATTGTAGATGGCCAATAAAATGCCATTGAATATCTTTGGGTAATGCCGCTGCTTTGTCTACCAACTCTTGCACATAATTCTCTCCAAAAGAACGATGACCTAATGTATATAATTCCATTAGTTCCTCTTTAGGCTTGGTTTTACTCACAGCTATCAGCGTGACTCCTTGGTCTACTAGTGTAGCTTGTATAGATTGGTAAGCGGAAATATTGACTGGCATAGGCTACAAAGGTAGTCAGAACAAACCAAAAAAGCAATCCATTATCTAGTGATAGATCGTCCAATCACCATTTTCTGAATCTCAGAAGTACCTTCATAGATTTGTGTGATTTTTGCATCACGCATTAGGCGCTCCACATGAAACTCTTTCACAAATCCATATCCACCATGTACTTGTACCGCCTCAGTAGTCACCCACATTGCAGTATCACTTGCGTGTAATTTAGCCATAGCAGCACTCATCACATAGTCCATGTGGTTGTCTTTTTCCCATGCAGCTTTATAACATAAAAGTCTAGCAGTCTCGATACGAGTCGCCATCTCTGCTAATTTAAATTGAATCGCTTGGTGTTCGTGAATTGGTTTACCAAAAGATTTTCTTTCTTTACTATAAGCCAAAGCCAATTCGTATGCACCACTTGCAATACCTAAAGCTTGTGCTGCAATACCAATACGACCACCATTCAAAGTTTTCATTGCAAAATTGAAACCAAAGCCATCCTCACCTATTCTATTTTCTTTTGGAACAATTACATCCATGAATGATATTGAATGTGTATCACTTCCGCGAATACCCATTTTATTTTCTTTAGGTCCAACTGTGATACCAGGGGTAATTTTTTCAACGATAAATGCATTAATACCTCTTGATCCCTTTGATGCATCTGTTTGTGCCATCACTAAGTACACCGATGCTGTAGAACCATTGGTAATCCAGTTTTTAACACCATTCAACACATAATGGTCTCCTTTATCAATCGCACTTGTGTGTTGGTGCGTGGCATCACTACCCGCTTCTGGCTCACTCAATAAAAAAGCACCTAAGTATAATGCACCATCTTTTTTACCCTGTGCTAAAGGCGTTAAATATTTTTGCTTTTGAGCTTCATTGCCATATTTTTCTAAACCCCAACATACTAAACTATTATTTACACTCACACTTACACTCACACTTGAATCTACTTTACTTATTTCTTCCATCGCCAATACATAACTAATGGTATCCATACCAGCACCACCATATTCCACTGGCGTCATGATCCCCATAAATCCAAGATCAGCTAATTGTAATAATTGTTCTTTAGGAACTTTTTGGTGTTCATCTCTTTCAATCACACCAGGAAGACATTGTTGTTGTGCAAATTCACGAGCCGCTTTTTGAATCATTAACTGCTCTTCTGATAAACTTAAATCCATGGTAAAAATATTTGCTCGAAATTACACTAACAATTGTTAGCAAGCAAA
>CAMCQV010000122.1 GCA_945877085.1 Chitinophaga pinensis | reverse complement strand
AATATTAAATTAATGTCATCTGTCCCACACCATATTGGATCGGTGGGTGGAAAATTTGTTGCAGAAGAAATTGCTAAACAATTTAAAGCATCTGGATGGGATACAAAAATTGTAACTTATCAATTATTATTTCCGACACCAATTACGCGTGTATTAGAAATGAAAGGCGCTACAAATTTTAAAGCCTTATTAAAAGAACCCGCTTTAAAAGAAGACGCAACATCTGGCCAATCCGATCAATTACCAACTTATAATTGTTGGAGCGCGGATGGTGATGTCAATGCAGAATTAGTTTTTGTAAATTATGGTTTACCAGAAGACTATGAGACACTAGCTAAATATGGTATTGATGTGAAAGGAAAAATTGTGATTGCAAAATATGGCAGAAGTTGGAGGGGTATTAAACCTAAAGTAGCACAAGAACACGGCGCGATTGGTTGTTTAATTTATTCCGATCCACAAGATGATGGATATGGTGCGGGCGACGTGTATCCAGCGGGTCCGTTTAAAAATAAATATGGTGTTCAAAGAGGATCAATTATGGATATGGTGATTTATCCTGGAGATCCAAGTACACCAAACTACGCTTCTGTAGATGGCGCACCAAGGGTTGACCATAATAATGCAGAAAATCTATTAAAAATACCGGTACTACCAATTAGCTATAGTGACGCGGCGCCTTTACTACAAGACATGGCCGGTCCGGTGGCACCAAAATCTTGGAGAGGTGGACTTCCTTTTACCTACCATATTGGACCTAGTAAGTCTAAAGTCCATTTAAAAGTGGATTTTGATTGGAAACTACGTCCTGCATATAATGTGATTGCAATGATTCAGGGTAGCCAATACCCAGACCAATGGGTTATTAGAGGAAATCACCACGATGCATGGGTAAATGGCGCAAATGACCCGGTTAGTGGCATGGCGGCTGAACTTGAAGAGGCACAGGCAATCGGCGCCTTGGTAAAATCAGGATGGAAACCAAAAAGAACCCTAGTGTATTGTGCTTGGGATGCAGAAGAAGAGGGTTTGATGGGCTCTGTTGAGTGGGTCGAAGAGCACGCGGCTTCTTTACAAGCCAAGGCGGTTGCGTATATCAATTCTGATGGAAACGGCAGGGGCTTTTTGGGTGCCGAGGGCTCACACGCTTTCACGGGTCTAATCACTGATATTAGTAAATCGATTCAAGATCCACAAACAGGTGTCACTGTTTTTGAAAGACATAGAGCAAGTCGCGCTACGGAAGCAACAACAACAGCTGCAAAAAAAGAAATTTTAAATAGCACCACCTATCCATTAGGGGCAATGGGATCGGGTTCTGATTATTCTTCTTTCATTCAACACGTAGGTGTTCCTTCTTTAAACATAGGATTTGGTGGAGAAAACGAGGGCGGTGAATACCACTCTATTTATGATTCTTATGACCACTATTCAAAATACAAAGACCCAGGATTTGCTTATGGTGTAACACTTGCACAAACAGCAGGACGTGCCGCATTAAGATTATCCGAGGCAGACGCTTTGCCATTTGATTTTACAGCATTACACAAAACCGTGAAGGGTTATATCAACGAACTAATGAACAACGTAGAGCAAATGCGTGAAAAAGCAAAAGTTGAAAATGAATTAGTGAATACAAAAGCATATGCAGTTGCGGCAGATCCAACAGAAGGATTAAAATTACCAACAACAGTTGCTGATGTGCCATATATTGATTTTGCATCTATATTAAATGCATTAACACGTTTAGAAAAATCAGCACAACAAGTAGAGCAAATAAAAGCGAATGCAGATGCACAAAAACTTGCAACAATCAATGCAAAAATATATGCAGCAGAACAATCTTTATTAATGACAAACGGCTTGCCTCGTAGACCATGGTACAAACATAGCTTATACGCACCGGGCTTCTATACTGGATATGGCGTTAAAACAATACCTGGTGTACGTGAAGCTATTGAACAAAAAGATTGGTCTGAAACAAGGACACAAATTGAAGAAGTGGCAGCAGCAATCAACAGATTAGCTACATATTTAGAAACACTATAAATCGTTTTTTAAATACACATATTTAAGGTTTGCGCTTACCTTTGCGTATGCCTTTTAAACTTCATTCCAACTACACACCCTCGGGCGATCAACCAACCGCAATTGCGCAACTAACCGAGGGTGTGCTGAATGGAGACGTGCAACAAACACTCTTGGGCGTAACTGGTTCTGGTAAAACTTTTACCATAGCTAATTTAATTCAAAACGTACAGCGTCCCACACTTGTCCTTACACATAATAAAACGCTAGTTGCTCAATTGTATGGAGAGTTTAAACAATTCTTTCCCGACAATGCAGTAGGCTATTTTGTATCTTATTATGACTACTATCAACCAGAGGCCTATCTGCCAACATCTGGCGTGTATATCGAAAAAGATTTAAGCATTAATGAAGAGTTGGATAAATTAAGGCTTCAGGCAACGGCACAATTATTAAGTGGCCGAAGAGATATCATCATTGTCGCGAGCGTGAGTTGTATTTATGGTATGGGTAATCCAACCGAATACGAAAACGGTATCATTCGAATTCATCAAGGTCAAATTTTATCACGTCAAACATTTTTACACGCGCTTGTAAATAGTTTATACCACCGCTCTGTGACTGAATTTGATCGCGGTGCTTTTAGGGTCAATGGAGACACGGTAGACATTCGATTGCCTTATGTAGACTATGGATACCGTATTACATTTTTTGGAGACGAAATTGAAGCGATTGAAAGTATTGAAATTGAAACAGGAAAAAGAATTGAGCCCATGGAGAACGCGGCGATTTTTCCAGCAAATTTATACATGGCGCCAAAAGAAATGCTACAAGAAATTATTATTGAAATACAGGATGAATTACGCGCACAGGTGGAGTATTTTAAATCTGTTGGAAAACACCAAGAAGCAGCAAGAATTAAAGAAAGAGTTGAATATGATATAGAGATGATTAGAGAACTGGGCTATTGCACAGGTATAGAAAACTATTCTAGATTTTTTGATCGACGCAAACCAGGTACAAGACCATTCTGCTTATTGGATTATTTCCCAAAAGATTTTTTATGCGTCATTGATGAAAGCCATGTAACCATTCCACAGATATCGGGTATGTATGGTGGGGATAGAAGCAGAAAAATGAATTTAGTTGAATTTGGTTTTAGACTACCAAGTGCGATTGATAATAGGCCACTTAATTTTAATGAGTTTGAACAAGTGATAGGACAAACAATTTTTGTGAGCGCCACACCAGGAGATTATGAATTAGAAAAAACAGACGGACTCATTGTAGAGCAGGTGGTGCGTCCAACTGGATTATTGGATCCCCCAATAGAAGTAAGACCTACTAAAAATCAAATTGATGATTTGTTAGACGAAATAGCCATGCAGGTAGAAAAGGGCGATCGTGTATTGGTGACCACCCTAACTAAAAAAATGGCCGAGGAGATGGACCGCTATTTATCCAAAATTAATATCAAATCAAAATACATACATAGTGATATAGATGCACTAGAGCGCGTGGAGATATTGCGTGAACTACGTCTTGGTGTGATTGATGTTTTAGTAGGTGTGAATTTATTAAGAGAGGGCCTAGATTTGCCCGAGGTTTCATTGGTCGTGGTATTGGATGCAGACAAAGAAGGATTTTTAAGAAATGAAAAATCACTCACTCAAACATCGGGGCGTGCAGCAAGAAACGTGCGTGGACGTGTTATTTTTTATGGCGACAAAATTACAATGAGCATGCAACG
>CAMCQV010000121.1 GCA_945877085.1 Chitinophaga pinensis | reverse complement strand
CGGAACTTATGATAGCACGGATATGAAAGATATTGAATATGGCTTAGATGTAGTAGACAATTCAAAACATGCAGATATCACTTATCAATTAAGAATGCCTTTTGATAAAAGCATTAAATCGGATTATTAATCATCGATTTCAAATTCGTATAAATTAGATTTATTCATGAATAAAGTTGGCGCATTTATACCAGCGCGTTACGCAGCTACAAGGTTTCCAGCAAAGCTGATGCAAATGCTTGGTGACAAAACAGTGATTAGACATACTTATGATAATACAAAGGCAACAGGCTTGTTTGATGAAGTATATGTGGTGACCGACAGTGAGATAATTTTTAATGAGATTGTTTCAAATGGTGGCAAGGCCATTATGAGTAAAAAGGCACACGAAAGCGGATCGGATAGAATTGCAGAAGCTATAGAAAATTTAGAGATTGATATCGTAGTCAACGTACAGGGTGATGAACCTTTTGTTAAACGTGAACCATTAGAGAAAGTGCTTGCTTGTTTTAAGGATGCAAACGTAGAGGTTGCTTCATTGATGCAGGTATTAACCAATCAGGCATCTATAGAAGACCCTAACTATGTAAAAGTAGCTGTCGATAAAAATTGGAATGCCTTGTTTTTTTCACGCAGTGTCATTCCTTATCCAAGGTCTAAGGATATTCCAATTACCTACTATGAACATGTAGGTGTGTATGCATTTAAAAAACAAGCTTTAATTGATTTCACCAATTGGCCGATGTCTCCATTAGAAGCGGCAGAAAAAATAGAGTGTTTACGTTACTTAGAAAATGGCGTATCCATTAAGATGGCCATCACTAATTATATGGGTGTAGAAATTGACACGCCCGAAGACTTGATTAAAGCAGCTGCTTTATTATAAGGACGATTTATTGCTTCTTTAAAAGCTTTTAAAAAATAATTTCGATTTTACAAATCAATATCTAATAATGAACAAAGGAAAATTATTTCAATCAACCATAGTAGCTGCCTTAGCTGGATTTATTTTTGGCTTTGATATGGTGGTGATTTCTGGGGCAGATAAGCCTATTCAAGCACTTTGGCAAACTACACCATTGTTTCATGGATTTTTTATTATGTCCATGGCATTATGGGGAACCGTTATAGGCTCTGTATTTGCAGGCGCACCCACCGAAAAATATGGTCGTAAAAAAGTATTGATATGGTTAGGTGTTATGTTTATTGCATCTGCTATTGGTTCGGCGTTGGCACAAGACCCCTATACTTTTTCGTTCTTTAGATTAATTGGAGGTATTGCGATTGGTGTATCTTCTGTAGCAGCACCAACTTATATTTCTGAAATTTCAAATAAAAATAATAGAGGAAAATTAGTAGGCATGTACCAGTTCAATATTGTCTTTGGTATTTTAATTGCTTATCTATCTAATTATTTTTTAGCAGGTGTTGGCGGTGCCAACGATTGGCGTTGGATGTTGGCCGTTTTATTAATCCCTTCTATCATTTATACATTAATGACTTTAGGTTTACCTGAAAGTCCAAGATGGTTATTTTCTGTTAAAAACGATGAAGCAGGTGCTAGAGCCAATTTAGCTATTGTGGGTGTGGAAAACATAGACGAAACGATTCAAGAAATAAGTGCAGCTTATGAGGAAGAAAAAGCACAAGGCAGTATTCAATTATTTACAAAACACCACGGTAAAATTTTATCCATTGCTTTTTTTGTTGCCTTTTTCAACCAGGCTTCGGGCATCAACTTTCTTTTATATTATGCACCAAGAATTTTAGAAGAAGCAGGATTTGCAAAGAACAATTCTTTATTAAGTTCAATCTCATTAGGTTTAATGAACCTGGTATTTACATTTGTAGGTCTTTGGTTAATTGATCGTATTGGTCGAAAGACTTTATTAATTATTGGATCATTTGGATACATTATTAGTTTGTCCATGGTGGCTTATGGTTTTATTAATCATAGTGCACCCGAATTCATGCTTAGCTTTTTATTATTATTTATAGCAGCACACGCAATTGGACAAGGTGCGGTGATTTGGGTATTGATATCAGAAATCTTTCCTACTCAAATTAGAGCCAAGGGTCAAGCCTTTGGCGCTAGCATACACTGGGTGTTTGCAGCGTTGATTACTTTGGTTACACCTGTATTTTTGGATAGCGAAAGTGGGATCTTTAAAGACAATCCTTGGCCCATATTTGCTTTCTTTACGGTGATGATGGCATTACAATTAGTTTGGATTTTAACTAAAGTGCCAGAAACAAAAGGGGTGTCTTTAGAAGAACTACAAAAGAAATTAGCACAGTAAATTAAAAGCGACTCCAAGGGGTCGCTTTTTTTATGAATAAGATTGTAACTTTGAAACGAGTAAAAAAATAATTATGCAGTTTCGTAATTTTAAAATGGTTGATTATGTGGTGTATGGACGTGGCTCCTTTAATCAATTAGATGAAATCATCGCGCCAAGAAGAAAGGGTTATTTTCCAATGATATTTTTCTTAGATCATTATTTTGAAGGAAAACCTTTGGCAGATAGAGTGCCCTTAAGAGGAAAAGATAAAATTGTTTTTGTAGACGTAACCTATGAACCAAAGACGACACAGGTAGATGCTTTGGCTGCAAGCTTGAAAGCCGAGTTCGGGGAAGTAAGTGGTATCATTGGAATTGGTGGAGGCTCCACAATGGACTTGGCAAAAGCAGTTGCATTGATGATGACCAATCCAGGTTCTTCTGCAGATTACCAAGGATGGGATTTAGTAAAACAAGCTGGTGTCTATAAAGTGGGTATACCCACTTTAAGCGGAACGGGTGCAGAAGTGAGTCGTACAACAGTACTTACAGGACCAACACGTAAACTAGGGATGAATTCTGATTTCACACCATTTGATCAAATCGTATTGGATCCCGAACTAACTAAAGACGCTCCAGCAAATCAGCGTTTTTATACTGGCATGGATTGTTATATCCATTGCATCGAAAGTTTAGAAGGTACTTTTTTAAATGAGTTTAGTAAGAGCTATGGAGAAAAAGCACTTGAACTTTGTAGAAAAGTATTTGTAGAAAAAAATACCTGGGACGATGAATGTGATGATCAATTAATGATGGCCTCTTATGCTGGTGGCATGAGTATTGCTTATAGCCAAGTGGGTGTGGCACATGCGGTAAGTTATGGTTTAAGTTATTTATTAGGAACCAAGCATGGCATCGGAAACTGTATTGTCATGAATCATCTAGAGGAGTATTATCCGGCTGGCGTAAAAGAATTCAAGCACATGGTGGCTAAAAATAATATTGATATTCCAGTAGGGATCTGTGCAAATTTATCAGAAGAACAATTTGACGCAATGATCAATGTGTCTTTAGGAATGAAACCTTTATGGGAGAATGCTTTGGGCCCTAATTGGGAAAGTATTATGACGCGTGAAAAATTACGCGCACTTTATAATAAACTATAGAAGAATTATAATTAAAAAAAGAAAAAAATATAACAGGTTCGAAAAATTTTTAATTTTTGAACAAAATCATAAGCGTGTAAATTAAAAAGGCCTTAATTTTTATTAAGGCCTTTTTAATAGTATAATGTATGCTTTAGCTTACTCCGCTTCAGCAACCACTTCTTTTACTTCTGGTATCATGCGCTTCATCATCCCTTCGATACCTGCTTTAAGTGTGACCATGCTGGATGGGCAACCGCTACAAGAACCTTGTAACATTAAGTTGACGATACCTTCCTTATAACTTTTAAACTGTATTGCACCGCCATCCATTTCAACCGCTGGCTTTACATAGTTTTCTAATAATTCTTTTACGCGCTTTACAACATCATCATCATCGGCAGAAACGAC
>CAMCQV010000120.1 GCA_945877085.1 Chitinophaga pinensis | reverse complement strand
CAGCAGCTTTATAAGCTTTTACTGCGTCTATGGATGCATAAATAATATCCATACTTTGGGATGCAATAGTGGGTTGAAAAAATCCAGTGCCCCCTTCTATACAAGTTTGATAAATTTTTTCAATGGTCTCTTTTTCGGGAAACTCAGATAGCAATTTTCCGCCAGCACCGTATAGTTGTAAATCTATTAATGCAGGAATAATAAAAGGTATTGCGTTGTTGGCATCAAATCCTTTTTGATCAATTCCAATTACCAGCTCATTTTCAATATGCACAACGACATCGTTCAACCATTCTGAACCAGTGAACAATGCTTTTGTTGAATAATTTAAAGTCATAAAATATTTTAGCTAGATTGAATTGTAAAGAAGTCTGCATCTTTCCAAAATGGAAATTGTGTTCTTATGGTTTCAAGCTCTTCGCGATTAAGTGTAATTTGAAATACCGATTCTTGATCTGCAGAATGGAATAATACTTCGCCTATAGGACCTATCACCATTGAGTTTCCGCTGTGTGCAATATTATTGCCATCTAGTCCCACCCTGTTTACACCAACCACAAAAGCTTGATTTTCTATTGCCCTGGCAATCAATAAAGTTTTCCATGCATGGCTTCTTTTTTCTGGCCAGTTAGCAACATAAATTAATACATCATATTCGTTGTTAGATGCTTGTCTTGCCCAAACAGGAAAGCGCAGGTCATAACATATTTGTAAATTAATTTTCCAACCCTTTACACTTGCAATCAATCTTTTGTTGCCAGCTGTATAATGTTGGTCTTCTCCAGCGAAAGCAAAAAGATGTCTTTTGTCATAATGACCATATTCGCCATTAGGTAACATCCAGATAAGTCTATTATAATAATGATCCCCTTCCTGAATCATCAAGGAGCCGGTAAGAATTATTTTTTCTGCCATGGCTATTCTACGCATCCATTGAACACTAGGCCCCTCCATTGTTTCTGCATGTAATTCGGGTTGCATACTAAATCCAGTATTGAACATTTCTGGCAGGATGACGATTTCGGTCGGCGCTTCCAGGTTGACAATTTTTTGTTCTAAAAAAGCAAGATTAGCGCCTTTGTCTTCCCAATGAAGATGGGCCTGAATCAATGTAAGCTTAAGTGTTGACAAGGGAATCAATTTAAATGTCTATGCAAAAAACGCTATGTAAATATAATGCAATTTTATAGATAGAATTTTTTCCTAGGGCTTATAAAGCTTCTGCACAATGGGTTGGTACAAGATTGGTTCAAATCCACGCTGCTGCAGAAATGCATATGTTTTTGCCATGCGACTTAGGCCTCTTTCGCCCTTTAAGCTATTCCATTTTTTGGTGGCTAGTTGTTCTAGGGTTTTAAGATACTCATACTCTTCAATGGCTTTTAAGCCTATTTTAATATTGTACTTGCTGACCCTTTTTTGTTGTAAAGCATGTTGAATTTTGACCCTTCCCCAGCCCTTGATTCTAAAATGTCCCCCCGCAAACTGAACGGCAAATCGTTCTTCGTTTAAGAAATTTTCGGCAATGAGGTCCGACATAATTTCTTCTACTTCGTCCATGGTCATACCTAGTTCGTATAGTTTATCCCGCACCTCCTGTTGTGCCCTTTCTTGGTAGGCACAATAGTGTCGTATCCTTTGTATAGCTTGCTCCTTACCAATTCGAACTTTCTTCATAATGTCAATAAGAATTGCTAAAATAGCTTTTTAATCTTAAGATTTTACTTTAGTTTCGTTATAGTTATTCGAGGGAAATTAGTTACCCTAAAAATTAAAAATCGACAGCATGAAGTTTATTGTATCTTCTTCTTCTTTATTAAAACACCTTCAACAAATTTCTGGTGTCATTAATACCAATACTGTATTACCTATCTTGGAAGATTTTTTATTCGAGATAGAAGATAAAAAATTGAATATTGTAGCGACTGATTTAGAAACAGTTATGCGCGTTCAAATGGAAGTAGAAAGCAAGGCGAATGGACGTGTGTGTATTCCAGCAAAAATCTTAATTGATTCTTTGAAGAATATCGCCGACCAACCTTTGACTTTTAATATTGATAAGAATTATGCAGTAGAAATTACAAGCGATAATGGAAAGTATAAAGTAATGGGTGAGAATCCGGACAATTTTCCAAAAGAGCCTACAGCAGACGATACAACAGGCTTTAATATGACTAGTGGTGGTTTATTAACCGCAATCAACAAAACATTATTTGCTGTGAGCGGAGACGATTTGCGTCCTGCAATGACGGGCGTTTTCTTTGAATTAACAAAAGATAGTGTTCAGTTTGTAGCAACAGATGCACACCGTTTAGTACGTTATAAAAGAACAGATGTAAAAGCCACTCAAAATGCCTCTTTCATCGTTCCTAAAAAGCCACTTAATTTATTAAAGAATGCATTACCAGACAATGACGATGCAATCACGTTAAGTTTTAATAATAATCATTTATTTGTTGCACATGGATCTACACAATTAATCTGTCGATTGATTGATGCAAGATTCCCAGACTATAAAGTGGTGATCCCTGCAGACAATCCTTATCGTTTAACAGTGAACAAGCATGATTTCCAAAATGCATTACGTCGCGTGAATGTATTTAGCAATAAAAGCACTAATCAAGTAGCTTTAAATATTACAGGCAATGAATTACAAATGGCTGCACAAGATATCGATTTCAGTTTCGAAGGTAATGAGCGCATGAGCTGTGAATACCAAGGAGAAGATATCCAAATTGCCTTCAACGCTAAGTTTTTAATCGAGATGTTGAGCGCAGCAGATACAGATGAGGTATTTATTGAATTATCTACGCCAAGTAAGGCAGGATTGATCAAGCCATCAGAGCAAGTTCCAGGCGAAGACCTGTTAATGTTGGTGATGCCATTAATGTTAAATAGCTAATCCCTATCCTATACAAAGTCTTCAACAAGACTTAAGAATAACCCGGTGTATCTGAGAACAGAACATCGGGTTTTTTATTTACATTTATGCATAAAACAAATTGCTATGTTAGAGGCGATAAAAACCTATTTTGAAACCATTCCTAGTTTGCACCGTGCACTGATTCTTGCAGGAGGAATCAGCTTTTTTTGGATCATTGAATCGGCAGTGCCCTTGTTTCAATTCAAGTACAATAAAACAAAGCATGCCGCTTTAAATATATTCTTCACCTTTACGACCATCGCGATCAATTTTGCATTTGCATTGTTGATGGTGAAGGCGAGCGATTATGTGGTCGCTAATGGATGGGGTTTATTACAATTTGTAAAAATGTCCTTATTGCTTGAACTCATCATTGGTTTAATGTTATTGGATTTGATTGGCGCCTACCTCGTGCACATGATCGAACATAAGGTAAAGTTTTTATGGAAGTTTCATATGGTGCATCATGCAGATGTTTATGTAGATACGACTACGGCAAATCGCCATCATCCTGGTGAGTCTGTTATTAGAGCTGTCTTTGCCATTATTGGTGTGATTGTTTTAGGTGCTCCAATGTGGTTGGTGATGTTGTATCAAAGCGCTAGTGTGGTTTTATCTCAATTCAACCATTCAAATATTAAAATACCAAAATGGTTTGATCAAAGCTTTGGTTTTATATTGGTGTCACCAAATATGCATCGTGTGCACCACCATGTAACAAGACCACAAACAGACGCGAACTATGGAAATATATTTTCTTTTTGGGATCGACTATTCGGAACTTATGATAGCACGGATATGAAAGATATTGAATATGGCTTAGATGTAGTAGACAATTCAAAACATGCAGATATCACTTATCAATTAAGAATGCCTTTTGATAAAAGCATTAAATCGGATTATTAATCATCGATTTCAAATTCGT
>CAMCQV010000119.1 GCA_945877085.1 Chitinophaga pinensis | reverse complement strand
GTTAAAGAAGGTCCAGAAGTAGATTTAATGAAAAAAGTAGTTGCTTCATACAGCGCTGGTGACTGGGCTACTATGGCAACTTGCTTTAGCGACACAGCTAAGTCATGGCATAATAATGATACTGTTGCTATGAACATGTCTGACAGAATCGAAATGTTTAAACAACAAAGAGCAACTACAGGTGATGTGGTTGATGCTGGTACACCTAATTATGAGGTGGTGACAGTTCCAACAACCGATAGTCAATACGAAGGAATTAAATGGGGTCATGCTTGGATTAATTTCAAGAGCACTTCAAAAACTGGAGAGACTTCAAAATCTTTAACATTTGTATCATTTGGTATCAAGGATGGCAAAATCCTATATGAGCAAGTAATTTACGATGCTAAATAAAAATCAACTTATGAAAAAAACAATATTAGTAATGGCAACGGCCATTTCATTATTTGCTTGTTCAAATCCACAAGCAACAACAACTGCTAATTCAGATGATGCAATGATGGCTGAATTCAGAGAAAATGCAAAAGTTACAACAGCTGTTTTTGAGGCTTTTGCTAATAAGGATTTACAAACTTGGGGTTCATATGTATCAGATACGCTTAAAGCGCATGGAGCTGGATATGGCTTAGAAGCTACTATTGGCAAAGAAGAGTTGATGCAAAGACTTGCAGGTTTACATAGTATAGTGAATAATATTAAAGCGAATGATATTCAGCTATATCCAGGTTTAGACTCTGTGACTTTCAAGCCAAGTGGCGATGTAAGGGCTTATGTTAGATGGACTGATGATGGGATCAATGGCGCAAAGATTGAACATAAATATTATGGAGTATTTAAATTCAATAAAGACCATAAGATAATCGATACGGATGAATTTTTTGATATAAGTGGAGTTATAAAAGCTGCTACTGAACCAAAGAAATAAAGTTTAAGTTCATAAAAAATACGAAGAATGGGCCCTTAGCAATAAGGGTCTTTTTCTTGGCACTTATATGAAACGAAAAAGCCCCTAACTCATTGAAAGTTAAGTTTTTTAAAGCGAACCGGACGGGACTCGAACCCGCGACCTTAGAAGTAGGTTAAATTAATCAACATAAAGTGTTAACATTTTTCTGTTTAAAGAAATATCTTTAAAAAATAAATTTATCTTCAAGCACCAACTTTATAAATTTTAATAATGACACTTCAACAAAAATTGAGAGGAACAGGGGTAGCACTTGTCACACCATTTGCAAAAGATGGAAGTATAGATTTTACTGCTTTAGGAA
Organism: Chitinophaga pinensis; assembly: GCA_945877085.1. Classification (GTDB taxonomy): domain Bacteria; phylum Bacteroidota; class Bacteroidia; order Chitinophagales; family Chitinophagaceae; genus Sediminibacterium; species Sediminibacterium pinensis_G. The sequence goes on along the minus strand of CAMCQV010000119.1, from coordinate 2,682 downwards.
AAGTGATAGATCATGTTATTGATGGTGGTGTCGAATATTTAATAACACTGGGCACAACTGGAGAAACACCTACTTTAAGTAAAGAAGAAAAAATGGCCATCATAGCGTTTACTTTTAGCCATACTGCAGATAGAGTGCCTATTATTGTTGGTGTAGGTGGTAACAATACTGCCGAAGTAATCAATGATCTGCAAAACTTTCCATTAGATAAAGCACTTGCTATATTAAGCGTAGTTCCTTTTTACAATAAACCTTCACAAGAAGGTATTTACCAGCATTATAAAACCATTGCGGCGGCAAGTCCAAAGCCTGTTATTTTATATAATGTGCCTGGTAGAACAGGCCGAAATATGTCTGCTGCCACTACCATTCGTTTGGCAAAAGATTGTCCAAATGTAGTTGGCTTAAAAGAAGCAAGTGGAGATATGGCGCATTGTATGGATATTTTAAAAGATGCACCTGCCGATTTTATTGTTGTAAGCGGAGATGATTTATTAGCACTGTCTCAAATTGCTTGTGGCATGCAAGGTGTAATCAGTGTTGCTGCAAACGCATATCCAACGGCGTTTTCTAATATGGTTCGTGCATGTTTAGCTCGCGATTTTGTGAAAGCAAAAGTGATAAACGATCCATTAATTGAAGTTTATGATATCATGTTTGCCGAAAATAATCCATCTGGTGTAAAAGCATTTATGCACCAAATGGGATTATTAGAAAACGAAGTTCGTTTGCCATTAGTACCATTGAGCGAGTTTGTCCACAGCCGCGTTAAAGCTTATCTTTCTAAATTATTATTTTAGTATCACTTTTACACATTGATTTTCATGTTGCTTTAAATTCCTAGAACTTCTTTCATTGTAAAAATACCCTGATGGGTTGCAGCAAATTCTGCAGCTAGTAATGCACCTCCTGCAAATCCTTTTCTGTTGTGTGCGGTATGTGTAATTTCAATACTATCAATAGCAGATGCATATGTGGTGGTATGTGTGCCAGGGGCTGGATCTATTCTTTCGGATAGGATGACTAAATCTGATGCATTGATCGATTCTTCATTTACCCATTTTGTTTTATTGGGGAATGCTTCTAGTACTTGCTCTGCAAGTGTTATAGCGGTTCCACTAGGGGCATCTTTTTTTTGGGTATGATGTACTTCATGTAAACTCACCTCATAGTTTGGATGCTTACTCATCAATTTTGCGAGTGTTTTGTTGATTTCAAAAAACAAGTTCACACCAATGCTAAAATTACTTGCATAAATCAGGGTACCATGTTTTGCTTCGCAAAATGTTTTTACTTCATCGTATTTTTCTAGCCAACCAGTTGAGCCGCAAACTACAGGAAGACCCATTGAAAGGCATTTCATCACATTTTCAAATGCACTATGAGGTCCAGTAAATTCAATAGCCACATCAATACCTGCAATATTTTGTGCACATAAATCGGCAGCATTATCTTGGTCAATTTTTAATCCTATGGTATGTCCATTGGCAACTGCAATTTCTTCTATGGCTTTTCCCATTTTTCCGTATCCAACAAGTGCAATATTCATGCTTGTAATATTTTGTTATTAAAATCTGAATTAAATAGAGGGGTCACAAGGCAAATATAATGGTAGTTAAAGATGTCTTGCTTATGTTTGCAAAAAAATAAATATGTCTTTACATAATTTAATTCTCGAAGCCTGGTCAAATAGAGATTTATTAAAAGAAACAACCTATAGTGATGCTGTAAGAGCCGTGATTGAGGATGTAGACAAAGGACGTTTGCGCGTTGCTTCTCAAGAGGGTGATAAGTGGGTAGTTCATGAGTGGATTAAACAAGCAATTCTTATGTATTTTGGTATTCAACAGATGCAAACATGGGAGCTCTCACCTTTTGAGTTTTACGACAAAATGTTACTAAAAAGTAATTACAAAGAATTAGGGGTTAGATCAGTTCCACCTGCTGTGGCGCGCTACGGTGCTTATATTGCTAGCTCTGTGGTTCTTATGCCAAGTTATGTCAATATTGGTGCGTACATAGATGCTGGAACCATGGTAGATACTTGGGCAACTGTAGGTAGTTGCGCTCAAATAGGAAAAGGAGTACACCTGAGTGGTGGCGTAGGAATAGGAGGTGTATTAGAGCCATTACAAGCAAGCCCTGTGATCATCGAAGATGGTTGTTTTTTAGGTAGCAGAAGTATTGTCGTAGAAGGTGTGATTGTAGAAAAAGAAGCCGTGCTTGGTGCGAATGTAGTACTTACACAATCCACAAAAATAATTGACGTGAGTGGGACGACTCCGGTAGAATTCACTGGACGTGTGCCAGCAAGATCGGTTGTAATACCTGGTACAACTACTAAAAAGTTTAATGCGGGTGAATACCAAGTAAACTGTGCATTAATTATAGGACAGCGTAAAGCAAGCACCGATTTAAAAACAAGTTTAAACGATGCACTTCGTGATTTTAATTTAAGTGTATAAGCGTCCACCAGTTAATAGAACTTATTACAACGAAAAAGCCCCTAACTCATTGAAAGTTAAGGGCTTTTGCGGACCGGACGGGACTCGAACCCGCGACCTCCGCCGTGACAGGGCGGCATTCTAACCAACTGAACTACCGATCCAAGAACTCCGTATCTAGTTTCCTATTTCCGGGTTGCAAAGATAAGGGTAAAGAAGTTTTTTAAACAAATCTTTT
>CAMCQV010000118.1 GCA_945877085.1 Chitinophaga pinensis | reverse complement strand
ACTGGGCAGAGATAGGTTCTGCACATATCGCCTACATCACTTATAAAATAGCCAGGCATAGTTGTATCTAAGTCAATAACACATATTGCCTCCTCGTCCTTAAATAAGACATTGCTAATTTTTGTATCATGATGGGTGACCCTTAAATGCGCTTCTTTATTCGATGTGAAATCCAACCATTTTTTGACATAGGATTGATGGGATTTAAGAAATAAGATCGCCTCTTTTGCGGTTTCCATTCTCTTGGCATCTCCATGCATCAAAGCTTGCTCAAATTGATGGTACCTTAAAGCAAGGTCATGAAATTGAGGAATAGTAATTTTTAACGCCCCTATTGGAAATTCATTTAAACTAGCGGTGAATTTTCCAAATTGATGCGCAGCTTCTTTAGCTTGAGATGCATTTGTTAATACATCCAATGCAATACCCTCAATTTTCTTGAATGCACGGTAATGCTTCCCTTCCCATTCGATCAATGTCTCCCCTCTTAAATTAGGTACTAAATGGGTAAATAGCTGATCCTTTTTATTGTTGTGAAAATACTGTCCAATCGCTTTGATATTATGATCAATGGCATAAGGATCTTTGAATACTTGGGTATTGATATTTTGTAGAATAAAATCACCTTGCGCAGTTTGCAGTTCATAAGTGTGGTTAATTAAACCCTGACTCAATGGAATTGCGATTGCATTTTCCCATCCATATTGATCAAATATTGTTTGCATCATAATCTGTATAAATGTACAAAATTAACCGCTTACTGACTATCTTTAAGAACTGAATATTAATAGCACAATCAACATGGACAGAAGAAAATTCATCAATTTAAGTGGATTAGGAATCACTAGTTTTTCGTTACCTAATTTTATCCAATCAACAAATCCATCTAACAGTATCCAACCTATTGTTGCATCCACCTGGGATGCAGGATTAAGAGCGAATGTAGCAGCTTGGGAAGTATTAAAAAATGGAGGCAATGCTTTGGATGCGGTGGAACAAGGCGTTATGGTGACTGAAAATGAACTTAATTGTTGTGTTGGATTAGGTGCAAACCCAGATAGAGATGGGATAGTAACTTTAGATGCTTCTATTATGGATCATCAATTTAATTGTGGTTCTGTTGCATATTTAGAGCGCATCAAACATCCTATTTCGGTGGCGAGAAAAGTAATGGAAAAATCACCACATGTTTTTTTGGTTGGTGCTGGTGCACAAGCATTTGCTTTGGCCAATGGGTTTACTTTAGAATCTGCTGATTTATCTGAACAAGCACAAAAGAATTATAAAGCATGGTTGAAAACATCTAATTATCAACCAATCATTAATGTAGAGAAGCATCAATCGGTTACATATAATAATCCTGCGTTCAATGCTCCAACAAAATTATCAAATGGAGAGTGGAATCATGATACAATTGGTATGATTGCACTGGATCAATTTGGGAACCTAAGTGGAAGCTGTACCACAAGTGGTGCTGGATTTAAAATGCATGGCCGTGTGGGCGACTCCCCTATCATTGGAGCAGGTTTATATGTAGACAATGAAGTTGGTGCAGTCGTGGCAACAGGTCAAGGGGAAGATGTGATAAGAGTAGCTGGAGCAAGTGCGGTGGTAGAATGGATGCGTCAGGGAAAAAGCCCTGAAGAAGCATGTAGACTAGTAGTTGAAAAAATCAATCGCATCAAAAAAGAAAAAGCAAAAGACATTCAAGTATGTTTTGTTGCCATCAATAAAAAAGGCAAAGTGGGTGCATACGCTTTACAAAAAGGATTTAATTTTTCTGTGTATAATAACGAAGGCAATAAATTAAATGACGCCGCATATTTAATTTAAACGTTGAATTTGAATTTAATTTTAAGTCAAATTGGTAAAATTAAAATGGTAAATAAATTGGTTAAATAATATAGAGATGTCAAAAGTATTACTAGAAATTGCTGCGTTTAATATAGAAGCTGCATTGAATGCTTTAGAAACAGGGGCTGATAGAATTGAATTTTGTGAGAATCCAATGGAAGGCGGTACTTCGCCCTCTTATGGAAGTTTATTATTAATGTCTCAAATAACCAAGCAGCCTGTCTTCCCAATTATTCGTCCAAGAGGTGGCGACTTTTTATATACAGATAGAGAATTTCAAGTGATGCAAAACGACTTGATGGCTTGTCAACAATTGGGATTTAAAGGTGCAGTAATTGGATTATTGAATGCAGATGGAAGTATTGATATTAAAAGAACGAGTACTTTAATTCAGGCTGCAGGACAAATGGAAATAAGTTTTCATAGAGCATTTGATCGTTGTCAAGATCCATTCTTGGCATTAGAACAATTAATAGATATTGGTTGTAAGCGTATTTTAACAAGTGGTCAAGTACCTAATGTAGGCAATGCGATTCCAATGATTCAACAATTGGTTGAAAAGGCAAAGGATCGAATTATTATTTTACCAGGAAGTGGCGTTAGGGCTGATAATATTGCAACAATTGTTTCTCAAACAGGTGCAAAGGAAATGCATAGTTCTGCAAGAAAAGCGATGCCTTCTAAAATGGCATTCAATCAACCCACCATGCAAGAAAATATGCAATATTTTGATGTAGACGTAGATGAAATTAAAGCAATGATTCAAGCGATTAATACAACATCCTAACCCTAACAGTTTCTTTTACTTCTTTTAATAAGGTCATGGCTTGCTTGGATAATTTACTATCCACATCTAAAACCACATAGCCAATTTCATCATTTGTTTTTAAGTATTGACCTACAATATTGATTTTGTTTTTTGACAATAAAGTATTGATTGCACCCAATACACCAGGTACATTTTTATGTATATGTAAGATTCTATGTGCACCGTCCACAGGTGGTAAGCTCAATGATGGGATTGTATGTGATCCATTGGATACGCCTCGCTCTAAATATTGGTATAATTTGATACTCACATCTTCTCCAATATTTTCTTGTGCTTCTTCCGTAGATCCGCCAATATGTGGTGTCAATAAGACATTGGATAAACCTTGTAATGGTGTGCAAAATGCATCTCCATTTTTTTCTGGCTCCACTGGGAATACATCAATTGCTGCACCTGCAATATGTTTTTCTTTGATCGCTTCCGCTAATGCATCCAAGTCTACCACTTCTCCCCTAGCATAGTTTACTAAAATAGAACCCGCTTTAAATTGCTTGATGACAGCTTTATTGATCAAATTTTTAGTTTGATTTGTTTCTGGCACGTGTAATGAAATAATATCAGAGCTACTTACAATCTCTTTGATAGATTTTTTTGTTTGTGCATTTCCTAAAGGCAATTTCGTTTCAATATCAAAAAATTGTACACGCATACCCATGGCTTCTGCCATTACACTTAATTGTGTGCCAATATTGCCATAACCAATGATACCCATTGTTTTGCCTCTTAATTCAAAACTTCCTTTTGCATCCTTATTCCATACCCCGTTATGGGCTGCTTTATTTTTATCTAAAATTCTACGAATCAATAAAATGGAAGCACCAATTACCAATTCAGCCACACTTCTCGTATTACTATATGGTGCGTTGAAAACAGCAATGCCTTTTTGTTTACAAGCTTTTAAATCCACTTGATTCACACCAATACAAAAACAACCAATTGCTTGTAGTTTTTTTGCACTATCTAACACTTTCTTAGTTATATAGGTTTTAGAGCGAATACCTAAAATATGAACATCTTTGATGACTTTAATCAATTCCTCCTCACTTAAAGCACCTGATACCTTCTTTACATCGGCATACCCTTGTTGTTTGAAGTATTGCACTGCTTTATCACTAATGTTTTCTAAAAACAGTACTTTAATTCTATCTTTGGGAAAGCTGGTAAGGTCAATTTTGCTCATAGCACAAAGTTAATTTAAAATTAGCGTTTTGACTTCAATCACAATATTTTATATCCATTTTACGTTATACCAGTGTACCCTTATAAATACTAACAGATGGTCGTTCGATCCTTTTTATTGTTACAAATTTTATTA
>CAMCQV010000117.1 GCA_945877085.1 Chitinophaga pinensis | reverse complement strand
CAGAAGTGAATTATAGCGCTGTCTTCCCTGTAGTAGGCACTTCGGTAGCCATGAATGCAAATATCACATCTACACTACCTAAAGATGGTGTAACCATAGATGTCTCTGTTAAGAAGAAATCAGATAATACTGTGGTATTTACTACAAGTTTATCTTCTTCTGCAGCTAGTAATCCGGTTACAGTGACTGGATTAACTGCTGGAACACTCTGTGTTGCTACAATAACTGTCACTTCAAAGTCAAAAGCCTCTAATACAGCTTTAAAGACGTTTGAATTAGCATCAAAGTAGACCCCCATTTTTATCCCCTTTTAAAATCCGTCCTTGTACCTAGTACCTGGACGGATTTTTTTGTACTATTGTAGTATCTTTAGCTTTTACAATAAACAACTATGAGTCAGGTCGAAAAAAATATATGGGGTCCTGGATTTTGCGCTTTTTTATATTTATTGGTCCATTTTATTCCTGATTTTGGAGGAGCGGATGTGATGGGTGCACAATGGCTTTATGTCAGTCTATTGGACTTTGCCATACTCGCGTATATCCTTTTAAACAATCAACAGTATAAAGTTGCAATCCAGGCAGTCTTACAATTAAAATTTACAATTGTCTATAGTTTCTTGGTCATTTGGGCCTTGCTATCGCTTATTTATTCTATGAATGCCATAGAAACCCTGGTTTGTTTGGCTAGGTTAGTGAGCACGTATTTAATTTTCGTCAACTTATCTATCCTGTTTTATAAAAAAGAACTCACAACGCTATTTAATGTGGTGTCAATTTTAGTGGCCATTGTATTGCTATTTGATGCTATGTATGTGATCACTGGGTTCTCCAAGAATATGGTAGATATGAATTTGGATCAGAATATTGTTAGCCTAACAGGTAAAAACGGCAACAAGAACGTGATGGCGGCAAGTTTGTTGATCAAATTTCCATTCTTGCTTTTTGTGATCCTTCATAATAAATTGATAGGTAAAATATTGGGTTTGATTATTTTGTTCCTAGGGATCATGGCCTTATTTATTTTAAACACAAGGTCCACCTATGTGGGTTTAGGGGTATTGTTTGTATTGTTTAGCACGGCCATTATTTTATTAAATAAGAAGCAGGATACAAAAACAATTGGTGCTCAGTTGGCTTATTTTATCCTTCCATTGGTATTTGCATTTTTTGCAGCCAATGGGATGTTGTCCAAGGCTGTTGATGTACAAGGGTTTCAGGGTGGTTATGGTACCATTACAAAAAGGGCAGGAGATATCAATGTAGCAAGTGAGCAAAATAGTAGGATAAAACTTTGGAAAGCAGCGATTGATTATGCGTCTAAACATCCTTTTACTGGAGCAGGTTATGGTAATTGGAAATTGGCATCCATTCCTTATGAAAAAGAGTACACCAACGATTTATTTGTGCCTTATCATTGCCACAATGATTATTTAGAAATGTTTGCAGACTTAGGCCTCATTGGTGGAATCAGTTTTGCTGCTTTATTTGTATTACTTGGTTATACTGTATTCCAATTTTGGAAAAAATCAAATGATAATAACCATAAATTAATCACAGCAATTGCGCTCATGGCCATTGCATGTTATTTTGTAGATGCATTCTTTAATTTCCCTGCAGAAAGAACATCCATGCAGACCATGTTTGCTTTGTCTGCTGCCTTATTATTTTTACCTGTTTATTTTACAGATTCAAATAATACAAAACAAAAAGAGTTCAAAGGCGCTATGCTTTTATTCATCCCTTTGTTTTTGGTTGCAGGCGCTATTTATGTGAATTACCAAACCTATACATCTCTAAAAGTACAGAAGTATGTGATGGGAGAGATCAACGAAGATCCCAAAATGGCATTGGATGACGTGAAGGATGCATTCCCTGAGATCCCTAATTTATCAACCTCTACGCTGCCTATTAAAGCCTTAGTGGCCAGGTATTATTTAAGAGACAAGATGAATGAGGAAGCGATGCGCTTATTGAATGAAAGTGAAAATGTAAATCCTTACTTGTATTACAATGATTTTATCAGGACTGCTATTTTCTCTACCCAAGGCAAATTTGATAGTACTTTTTACTATGCTAAAAAAGCATTTTACAATTGGCCAAGAGCAACAAGCTATTACAAGAATATGATTTTTGCATCTGCTAAAATGAAGGACACCGCAGAAGCAACCAAGGCATTTAAAACCTATATCAAATACAGAAATAGCGGAGAGGGATGGAATCAATATATTTTAGGATTAATTGAAATCAACCAAACGCCAATTGCACAAACAAGAGCGTTATTGGATACTGCCATCTCAAAATTCCCAGCAGATAGTGCCATCTTTGTAAACACAAAATCCTTATTGTATGGCACTGCTATTTCAACTGGATCTTTACCTAATTATGCAGCCCTTGGTGCACAAGCTTTTCAGAGAGGCAAGTATACGGTAGCTGCCAATTATTATCTACAAGCAAGTGCAGCAGATCCTTCTAATTATACGCATTTTGAAAATATGGGGATTTGCTATTACACCGCCAAATCTTTTGAAAAAGCTATTCAATATTTTAATAGAGCAATTGATTTACCCTCTGCAAATACAGGCAAGTCTGAATTCTTTAAAGCAATGTCCTACATTGCCCTAGGGAATAAAGCGGCAGGATGTACTGCTTTGCAAGCAGCAAAAGCTAAAAAATATACTGGTGTAGATGAGCAAATTGCGCAGTATTGTAAATAGAGGAAGATCTTTTATTTGTAATTAATCTTTAAAAATACAAATTATGTTTTTTTTGAGTTAAATTCAATGATGAAAAAACTACTCTTAATTATTATAGTAATATTCCTTTTTAATGCTTGCCAAAAGACAGGTGATAAAATGACTGAATTTGAGATTGGAAAAAATCTAACAGACACTTTCCCAGCTAAAGCATTTTGGTACCCTATTACCAATTTTTCTAATAAAGTTCCTGTTGCCTATATCAATACAAAGGGCAACACGATTGTAAATGAACCTAAGGTTCAATCAGTCATTCAAATACAAATTGGGGACACAATCGTATTTAAATCCAATATCGGAATTGAATATAGGGGTTCTACCTCTTTTCGTTTATTTGATCAAAAGTCTTATGGCTTTGAATTAAGAGATAATCTGGATCAAGATACAGATAGTGCTATTATGGATTTCCCCAAGCAGTCTGATTTTATCCTTTATGCCCCCGCAAATGATAAAGCCTTAATTAGGAATACATTAATTTATGATTTATCCAATCAAATAGGGATGTATACCACAAGAACAAAGTATATACAACTCTATTTAGATGGACAGTACATGGGTTTATATGTTTTGATGGAAAAAATAAAAAGAGATAAGAGTAGAGTCAATATTACTAAAATGTCCAGCACGGATAATACTGGGACTGCAGTGACTGGGGGTTATATTTTTAAAATAGATAAGTCAGCTGGAGATAATGATATAGTAGGATGGGACGCAGATGCTATCTATACCGCCGAACTGGGTTTTCGTTCCTTATATGATCCAAGTTATAATAAAATTTCATATCCTCCTTATGGGATAAAGAAGGGTGCTGAGACCTATTTTATGTATGAATATCCAAAGTATGATGCTATATCGGCAGATCAAAAAAAGTATTTACAAAGTTATATTGGTGAATTAGAAGATGTATTATTAAGTTCAAGTTTTAGTCATCCAACCAATGGCTATAGTAAATATATTGATGAACAAAGTTTTATTGATTTCTTAATACTTAATGAATTTGCTACCAACCCGGATGGATATAGACTAAGTACATTTATGAGTAAGGATAGGCAGGGTAAATTAAAGATGGGGCCTATTTGGGATTTTAATTTAGCCTTTGGCAATGATGATAGACCAGCATTTTTTAATAGTGCAAATTGGGTGTTTAATTTCAATACGTATTATCCAAATGATATGTGGTTAATACATTTTTGGTGGAAAAAATTATTATCAGATCCTGTATTTACTAGCAAACTAAAAACTAGATGGGTTCAACTTAGGGG
>CAMCQV010000116.1 GCA_945877085.1 Chitinophaga pinensis | reverse complement strand
TTACTTTGTAATTCAAAGTACTTTTAAAACACAAGTTTATGGATCAGCAACAAGAACAATTAGACTCAATAAAAGCCATACGTTCGATGATGGAACGTTCGTCTAGGTTTTTATCCTTGAGTGGACTTTCGGGCGTCATCGTTGGATTGATGGCGATTGTAGGAGTATTGATAACTTATGCGCATTTAGGGTTGGATTTAGATGAACCTGGTTATTACAATAAGATGCTGAATACCGACGGAACTTTAAATAACTCGGTCTTCCGTTTTCTTTTATTTGAATTGTTAGCATTACTTATAGTTGCCTTGGCTACTGCGATTTTTCTTTCAATGCGTAAAGCCACTGCAAAAGCTATTCCAATTTGGGATGCCACTGCAAAAAGATTAGTCCTGAATATGGGTGTGCCACTTTTAACTGGCGCATTATTTTGTATCATCTTATTGCATCATGGGTATATTAACTTTATCATCCCTTCAACCATTTTATTTTATGGACTTGCTATGTATAATGCTAGTAATTACACCCTGCATGACATTAGATCTTTAGGATTGATCAACATAGGGCTTGGTTTGGTCGCTGCATATTTTGTAGACTATGCTTTGTTATTCTGGGGATTGGGATTTGGTGTATTACATATTGTGTATGGCCTTTACATCTACTTTAAATACGAGAAGTGAATAATTATTTAGCTGCATTCAATAAAGCTTTTGAGAGCCGAGTTAGATTAGGCATCATGTCCATTTTATTGGTAAATGAGGTTGTTGATTTTGCTATGCTCAAAGAACAACTACAATTAACTGATGGGAATATGGCCAGTCATTTAGCTGCTTTAGAAAAAGCGACATATATCACTGTTACTAAAAAGTTTGTAGGTAAAAAACCAAATACAACTTATGCCGTTACCGATGAGGGTAAAAAAGCATTTAACCTGCATCTAGATGCTTTAGAAAAATTAATACAAAAAACGATTTAGAAAATGGAAAACGAAATCAAAATCAATATCAATAATCCAAAACAATTGGAGAAATTGTATCGTGAACATAAAGGCATCTTTACAACTGCTTTTAACACAGTCTACCAAGAACTTAGGGATGAGCCTGCTGCTCAGGCTTGGAATGAAAGATTGAACTATAAAGACGAGTCTGTTTTTTGGGGCAATAAAAATGAAATCCTTTTTATTGTGGTAGCTGCTTTTGTGGGTGGACTTATTGCAAAAATGCCTTCATTTTTAGGTGTAGAATATGATGTCTATATGTCTAAGAATATTGGATTTGTTGTATTCCCGGTCTTAACGATGTATTTTATATGGAAACAGCAATTGTCAATGACTAAATTTATCTTGCCGCTTATCTTATTCATAGGATCGGCCATTTTTGTGAACAGCTTGCCTTACAATGAAAAGAGCGCGACTTTTATATTAACCTTAATGCATTTGCCCATTTTTTTATGGGCTATACTTGGTTATGTATTTATTGGAGGAGATTTAAAGAACAACCAAAAGAAAATCGCTTTTCTAAAATTCAACGGCAATTTTATGATCATGACTGGGTTGATCTTTATTTCGAGCATGTTCTTTACGGGGATCACCATTGAACTATTTGAATTATTGAAAATAGATTTCAAAGATTTTTATTTTGAACAAATAGCGGTATGGGGTTTAGCAGCGATGCCAATTTTGTCCACTTTTTTGATTCAAAACAATCCAGAACTTGTTAATAAGATCTCTCCAACAATTGCTAGAATATTTACCCCTATCATTTTCGTGATGCTATTGGTTTTTCTTGCTACTTTGATCTATACAGGAATGAATATTTACAATGACCGTAATTTCTTACTCCTATTTAATGTATTATTGATTGGAGTGATGGCGATCATCTTATTTTCTTTATCTGAACTAACCAATAACATAGGTTCAAAAATCAACCAGATGATTTTACTTGGGTTGGCTATACTAACAATTATAGCCAATGCAATTGCACTTTCTGCTATTTCGTTTAGACTTTCTGCATTTGGACTTTCTCCTAACCGCTTGGCAGTATTAGGTGCAAATCTCTTAATGTTTGTGCACTTGTTAGTTGTCTGCTATGGATTAATTAAAAACTTAAATGGGAAAGCAAATTTGCAACATGTGGAAGCAAAAATTGCATCTTTTATCCCGTTGTATATAATATGGGCAGCTTTTATTGCTTTCGCTTTGCCTTTTATCTTTCAATTTAATTAAAGGATTCTTTTTCGTCTAAACCATAGGTAAATCACTACAACAACTATGGCCATTAAGCATAAAGCAAAAGCATATCCTAATTTCCAATTTAACTCAGGCATAAATGAAAAGTTCATTCCATAAACACCTGCAATAAAGTTTAGTGGAAGGAAAAACACAGAAAAGATGGTCAATAAACGGACTACTTCGTTATTTTTTTGGTCACTTAATGAAAGATAGGTGTTCATTAAGTGTGTAGAATTTTCAACTGATTCTTCATTCACAGTTAGTAGATTTAGTAATTGATCTTGAATGTCTTGATAGATATAGGAAACCTTGTATTTATCCTGTGATTTTAGAATAGTGGCTTCTGTGATTGAAAGTATTTTCTTTAAAATCCTTGATTGTGTCTTAATAAAATAGAGTTCTTCAATTAAAACTATTCTATAATCTTTTAAAAAGATTATTTTTTCAATTTCAGTAATTTTATTTGAAATTTCAATTGTTGGATTTTTAAATGAGTCAATCATGAAACTAATGATTCTCAAAAAAAGCTCACTAATTTTTATGTGCTTTTCCTCATGTATGTTTAAAAAAGAAAAATGAGCCCGGTGTATGGTAATTAATTTATCATCAAATATAAAGAAGGCAATTTTATTAGACATCTCACCAATGTCGTCAATATTTAAATTAATATTGGATGTGTATGCCCTAAAATAAAAAAGTCATGTTTATGTAATTGCTCATACTTTGGCAAGTGACCAATATCAAGCGTATCTTTTATTAAAAAATAATTTAGATTATACTTACTTGCAATGACTTCTAATTCTTTTTTATTTGCATTTTCAATATCAATCCAAGTAAAGGATTCAAATTCTTTTTCTTTTATAATCATGACACCGTTATTTTATTTGCAATTTAAACTTAATCAAGTTCTATTTATTGAATTAATATTTATCATCATTAATTTCTAACCAATAGCCATCTGGGTCTTGCAACCAAATTTGATGCACGCCATCCACCCTAGTTGTGATGGCATTTTTATTACCAGCAACATCTTCATAAGCCCAGTTAAGTTGCTTTAATTTTTCGATAAACAGATTGAAATTTGGAACAGTGAAACAAGTATGCTGATTCTTGTAGTATTCTTTTTTTGACGGAGCACCCGCTATGACATGCAACATAGTATGTGCTCCTGTGCTATACCAGATATGTTTGCCATCATGAAATGGTTCTGGTACAGTATCTAAGCCAATGATATTAGAGTAAAAAGCCCCAGTTTTTTGTATATCCATTACATAAATAGCAGTATGATTGATATGTACTTTAGATTGTTGCGCATTGGTTTGTATTGTAAAAAGACAAATTAGCAATGCTATACAGATAGATTTTTTCATTGGAACTCGTTTAGGATAAAATTGAATTTTCAGATAGTCAAGTCAAATATATCTACTTTTAATTACTATCAAAAGCAATATGATTAAACCCATTCAAACTTTGGCAGCTTAAGTGCTATGTTTTACTTAGTTTCCTTATTTTTGCAATCAATTATTCATTAACCATAGACAAGAATGTCTTTAAATTTTATACTATGAGCGATATTTCAAAAAACATGCGTATTTACCACCGTTACCTTGGTTTCTTTTTAGCTGGTATCATGGCCATCTATTCTATTAGTGGTATGCTCATGATTTTTAGAGATACGGACTTTTTGAAACAAGAGAATCATAAAGTACTCACTGTAGCAACTGGTCTTAAAACTGATGAGGTAGGCCCAGCTATTAAATTAAAAAATCTTAAAATAATTTCAGATACACTGGATGTGATCACTTTT
>CAMCQV010000115.1 GCA_945877085.1 Chitinophaga pinensis | reverse complement strand
ATCATCCGAAAATTAGGTAAATCTCCGAGCCTTGCTACTTACTTCAACTATGTGTATCCTTACACTTTCTTTTTAATGATTTTTTATTGGCTGGAAGCTTTTGCATGGGGATTACAAAAAGGAGTCTTCACAAATTTTTTAAGAGAAACTGCCGTTAGGATTTTGACCACTATTTTGATACTTGGTGTTGGGTTAAACTGGCTTAATCTAGATCAATTCATTTTGCTATTTAGCGGCATCTATGTCATCCCAACTTTATTATTGATTTATAATTTATCAACCTCGCATGAATGGTCGTTTAGAAGTTTTAAAATAAGTAGTGTAACAAAACGCCTAAAGTGGAAGATGCTCAATTTCGCATTATTTGTTTTTGCAGGACAATTCTTTAATTTACTAGCGAGAACCAACGATACTGCAATGATTGTTGTTATAAAGGGCCTGAGTGACGCAAGCATATTCGCTATCGCCACTTATGTTGCAGCGATTATGGAAATCCCACAGCGAAGTTTAAACGCCATTAGCATTCCTGTTTTAGCCAAGTCATGGAAGGACAAAGACTTTGCTAATATCAAACATGTGTATCATAAAAGTGTTTCTAATCTTTTAGCAATTGGATTATTGTTATTTGGGTTAATCTGGTTAAATATCGAAAATTTGGTTACATTTTTAAATTGGATCAGCCACAAAGAAGGCGGAGGCTATGAGGCTTTGGCGCCAATTGTTTTTATCATGGGACTTGCTAAATTAATTGATCTTGCGACAGGCGTGAATGGACAAATCATTGGCACTTCTAATTATTGGAGATTCGATTTCTTCACTAACCTATTTTACATTGTTTTATCTATTCCTTTGAACTTTTATTTAATTAGTAACTATTCATTAATTGGCTTGGCGTATTCCAATTTAGCTGCATTGACTTTATATAATAGTGTGCGCTTTTTATTCTTGTATAAGAAGTTCAAATTGCAGCCATACACCTTGCAACATGGCTTATTCTTAATCATCAGCATTGCAATGATGTTCCTAATCTACATCATCCCATCTACCTCCAATTTTGTATTGAATATTGCTATTAAGTCTAGTATTTATGGACTTGGCTTCTATGCGCTCATTATTTGGATCAATCCAGCTCCCGAACTAAAGGACTTAGTTCAAGGATTTTTGAAAAATAAATTGTTTGGATTTTTAAGGCGCTAATTGCTTCACTTTCTTTAAAAATAATTGCATCCCCTGTTGCATTGTATCAGTCAATCGATACTCAATATTCTTAGTGTAATAAGTCTCCATGTCATAGCTATGTGTTCTCACAGGGAGTTGATTTAATACTTCCTCAATATGCTCCACGCCATAGGCATTGGCATTGTTGAAAAGGGTTTTAAACGCATCTGGTATTGGCTGATTCGACATCCATGCAGCAAATACAAAAGGCAAACCAGTATGTTCAATCCAGGCTTCCCCTAAATCATACACATATTCAAATTCGGTCAGATTGGCCAGGGCTCTGTCACCAATAATAACACCAGCTGTTGTTCCCCCAATCGCCTGAATATAACCCTCTTCCGCTTGTAAAAATTGAATGTCCTTTTTCCAATAGTCTTTTAATAAGATGCGAGCCAACTGAACTGATGTTCGGCTCTGATAGTCCAGGTAGATGGATGCTATTTGATCCATTGGCACTTTACTGAAAATAGCGACAGATGCCACTTTGGTTTTAGTGCCAATACAGAAGTCCGAAACAATATGAGGGTTTGATAATAATGGCGTTATTGCTACTGGGACCAATCCTATATCAATCTGGCCGTCGATCAATGCTTGAGCTACCTTTGCAGGATAGTCTTTGACCAATTCTATTTTTGATAAAAAATCAGCTTTTTCTATCCC
This sequence comes from Chitinophaga pinensis, assembly GCA_945877085.1. Taxonomy (GTDB): domain Bacteria; phylum Bacteroidota; class Bacteroidia; order Chitinophagales; family Chitinophagaceae; genus Sediminibacterium; species Sediminibacterium pinensis_G. Next base: position 2,167 of record CAMCQV010000115.1, on the reverse strand, counting down.
CAATAATAAGGGTTGAGTGTTGAAATAACTTACCACCCCAATGCGCCATCTCTTGTCCAATTGAATTAACTTTGTGCAAAGATATTCATTCAAATTGTTTTAAAGCAAACTATATGTCTCAATTAAGCGCTATTTCGCCCATCGATGGTCGTTACCACAAACAAACAGCAGCACTTGGTGCTTATTTTTCTGAATATGCCCTTATCAGGTACCGCGTTTTGGTAGAAGTACACTACTTTCTATTTTTAGCAGATAAGAAGTTCTTCAAAGTACCTGCAGGTTTAAGAAAAGCCTTATTGGATGTAGTAGAAAATTTTTCGGAGGAGGATGCCGTAAAGATCAAGGCGATTGAAGCCACCACCAATCATGATGTAAAAGCAGTTGAATACTTTTTAAAGGAAATTTTAGACCAACATAAATCAAGCGCATTAAAAGAGTGGATTCATTTTGGATTGACTTCTCAAGACATCAATAATACCGCCATTCCTTTAAGTTGGAAAAACGCGATGGAGTCTGAAATTTTACCAGCTTACATAAATCTTCAAAACAGATTATACCAATTTGCAAAACAATGGAAGAAGGTTCCATTGTTAGCAAGAACACATGGCCAATCGGCTTCTCCTACTACTTTAGGAAAAGAGATTATGGTTTTTGTAGAAAGAATCAACCATCAAATAGAATTATTTAGCAGCATTCCTTATGCCGCTAAATTTGGCGGTGCTACAGGAAACTACAATGCACATCATATCGCATATCCTAAGAAAAATTGGGTAGCATTAGGGAATGAATTTGTGGATGATGTCTTAGGTCTTGAGCGTATGCAGTTCACTACTCAAATTGAACACTACGATCATTTTGCCGCACATTGCGATAACCTAAAAAGATTGAACACCATATTGATTGATTTAACACGTGACATCTGGACCTATATCTCTATGGATTATTTTAAACAACAAACCAAAAAAGGCGAAGTTGGATCAAGTGCCATGCCGCATAAAGTCAACCCGATTGATTTTGAAAATGCAGAAGGTAATTTAGGCATTGCAAATGCTTTACTAGAGCATCTTTCAGCGAAGCTCCCTATTAGTAGATTACAAAGAGACTTAACAGACTCTACAGTATTAAGAAATATTGGTGTGCCTATTGGACATATTACGATTGCCATTAAATCTATCGAAAAAGGTTTAGGAAAGTTAATTTTAAATGAAGTAAAAATCAATGAAGACCTTGAAAATAATTGGGCGGTGGTGGCAGAAGCGATACAAACCATTTTGCGTCGCGAGCAATATCCTAATCCTTATGAGGCATTAAAAGATTTAACAAGAGGCAATAGCAAGATTGATAAAAAGTCCATGCATAAATTCATTGATGGATTAAAAGTAACTGTTGCTTTGAAAAAAGAATTAAAGAAAATCACCCCTCAGAATTATATAGGTGTGACAGCGGAATATTAACGCATCTTTACAGATCCTCATGAATGGAATAAGGTTTAAAAAAACTAAACCCTTTAAATAAATTTAAATTGCGTCACTAAGGTCTTCATCATTTGATGCATCCTTCGGTGGCGCAGTTTTTTTTCTGACTTCTTTTTTAGCTAATAAATAATGTATCGGGGCCATCCCCTCTTTTTCGATCGCCATAGTTAATACCTCGGCAGTGGCTTGCGCATCTCCCCAAGCACGGTGTCTACCTTCAATGCGAATCCCCAGGTCACGCGTTAAAGAACCCAATCCATATTTTTGTAAACCAGGGAATACTTTTTTACTTAATCTTATGGTGCATAATTTAGGCGCTGACCAATCATATCCAGACTTGCCCAATAAGTATCTAACAAAGGAGTAATCAAAACTTGCATTGTGCGCCACAAAAATGCGATCTTTCAATAAATTGTATATCTGGGGTGCTACTTCCTCAAACAGAGGTGCTTGGGCCACCATTTCGTCACTAATGCCCGTCATGTTCACGATAAATGGAGGAATTTTTTGTCTTGGATTCACCAAAGTGACATATTTGCCTGTTACTTCGACACCATTGTGCATCACAATTGCGATTTCGGTGATCCCATGTGTATGGGGCATCCCGCCAGTGGTTTCTATGTCTACAATTGCAAATTCCATGAGGCTCCAAGTTCGCATTTTTTTGTCAATAATAGCTAGCGGCTTTTCCT
>CAMCQV010000114.1 GCA_945877085.1 Chitinophaga pinensis | reverse complement strand
ATATTAACTATTTTTGTATTCTATGCACGTAACAGCACATTTAGCCAAAGCAAAAGACACGTTGGTCTCCTTTGAGATCCTGCCACCATTAAAGGGCAAGACGATCACTTCTATCTATGACCATTTAGACCCATTAATGGAGTTCAAGCCATCATGGATCAATGTGACCTACCACCGAAGTGAAACCATGTTTAAGAAAAAAACAGATGGCACTTTTGAAAAAGTAGATGTACGCAAGCGCCCAGGCACGGTGGGTATTTGTGCTGCGATTATGAACCATTACAATATCGATGCGGTACCACATATTATTTGTGGTGGTTTTACTAGACGTGAAACAGAAGACGCCTTGATTGATTTGCAATTTTTAGGCATCGACAATGCATTAATTTTAAGAGGTGATGCTGCTAAGAATGAGTCTAGTTTTGAACCAGAGCCAGGTGGTAATAAATATGCGATTGATTTATTAAAACAGGTTGGACAATTGAATCAGGGTATTTATTTAGATGAGGATATTTTAAATGGCGGCAAGACTGATTTTTGTATGGGTGTTGCTGGCTATCCCGAAAAACATTTTGAATCTCCAAATTTTGAAATCGATTTAATCAAAACAAAAGAGAAAGTGGATGCAGGTGCAGACTATATCATGACGCAAATGTTTTTCAACAACCAAAAGTTTCTGGACTATGTGCAAGCATGTCGTGATATGGGTATTACTGTGCCAATTATACCAGGCTTAAAGCCAATTACGAATAAAAAGCAATTGACGATTTTACCAAGAATATTCCATGTAGACATTCCAACAGATCTATCTAATGCAATCAACAAATGCAAGACTGATGCTGAATGTGAGCAAGTGGGTACAGAGTGGTTGATCCAACAAAGTAAGGAGCTGAAAGCAGCTGGTGTACCTGTGTTACACTACTATACTTTAGGAAAACCTAAGGTCATCAGAGACGTTGTTTCGGCTATATTTTAACTTATTTCTTTAGTTGAGATTGCAGAAAATCATGGAACTGATCCACTGTTAAATTTTTAGCAATGATCTTTTTGTCTTTATCTAACAAATAAAATGTGGGTGTTTTAAAAACATCATACAATTGTCTGATGGTAGTTGGTTTACCTGCATTGATTTCTGCATTGAACGCAGCGTCTGTTTGATAAGCATGCAACCACCCAGCATCAAAATGCTGTTCTGTTATAAATTGTTTCCAAGCTGCCAATTCTTTCACATTGGTATTTACGCCAATAACTTGTACACCTAATTGCTTCCAATTTTTTGAATAAAAAGAATCTACCCTTGGCATTTCTTCTTTACAATGACTACAAGTTGGGTCCCAAAATGCAATGAATGTATATTTAGCAGGACTTTCATACAACGAAAATGCTTTGTTGTCTATTGTGTTTAAAACCAATGGTGGAGCGGGATTGCCAATGAGGTTGGCCATGATACTATAGGCACGTTCAGTGATTGCTTTTTTAGATTCATTATTTAAGAGCACGGTATCCCCCTTGCTAAAAAAGTTTTGAAATATATGTAGAAAGACTTTATCCTGACCCATAAATTCAGGACTGATATATTTATTTGTAAACTTAAAAAGTAAAAATGGATAAATTTCTTTTCCTGTTTTTGCAACCGTCAACATGTATTGAATCTCTTCGATGATAGAATCTGGTTCACGTGAAACATAGTCTTTAAAATACTCATCTAGCTTTGTTTCAAAAAAGGGTGTTCTTAATAAACGGTTATCATTGAATACGACATCATCCCAAAAATGATTTTTGACATAATAAAAAGGATAGCTAGAATCTGCCTTGCCATTGACGATAGGGATAGCTGGAGCCTCCGGTCTTTGTAAAACGTCTAAGAAAAAACGCATCATTGATTTAGGCGCGGTGGTGATAATTTTTTGTCTTTCTTGCTTAAAGCTGGTATCTATTTTTTTTAATGCCAATAAATATTGCGCAGAATCAGCTGCTGTGCTAGCACTCCTATAAGCTTGTTCTAATTGATTTCTTTGACCACCAAGCTGGTTCATGCTTTTGGAATAGGCACTAAAAATATCGTTGTCGATAGATCCAATAATTTTATAGTCTGTTAAATTTAATGTGTCTGCAAAGATTTTAAATTGTTGCCCCTCATCTACCAAAAACTCAAATAGAATTGAATATTTAGGAGAGACAACAAAGTAAATACCCGGTGTGAGTTTTTCTTTTCCACTAAAATAACCCAGGCTTGCTTCGTTCAGCATAGCCGAATCGGCAAGCACACGATTTTGTCCATAGTTGGTGCCCAGATAGACCTTCGTATTCTTATAAGGCTTAAGGGTGATTTGAATATGATGTCCAAGAGGCTTGGCATTGGAAACAGGTAGTTTTTTAACAGCTTGCGCATGTGCACAATTGGTAAACAAAAGCGTTAAACCAATAAAAAATAAACCAAATATTTTCTGAAACATATAAAAGGGTTGAAAGGACAAATTAAGTATATAAAAGTAAAAATAAAAAACAGATTTTGGTTTAATTTAAATGGGTGGAATGGTAGATTCTAGAAGCTGGATTGTACCTTTGTAGCAGTGAGAAAGTCAAAACCAGCAATCATTTTAGAAAAGGTCCTTATTGAGGATTATGCAGCCGAGGGCAAGTCCTTAGCAAGGGTGGATGGAAAAGTCATTTTTGTTGAAGGCGCAGTGCCAGGAGATGTGGTGGATATCCAGTTACAAAAAAACAAAACGGATTGGGCAGAAGGCTTTGCTAAGCAATTTCATAGCTATTCCGAAATCAGGGTAAAACCATTTTGTAGTCATTTTGGGGTATGCGGAGGTTGTCAGTGGCAGATGTTACCTTATGCACAACAGCTAATCTATAAGCAACAACAGGTAGTAGATAATTTAACAAGGATTGCTAAGATTCCTTTGCCTCCCATTCCTGCCATTTTAGGTGCTAAGCAAACGGAAGGCTATCGTAATAAGGTAGAATACACTTTTGCGACAGAAATTTATATGTCGTTTGAAGCATTCAGGGCGATGAAAGCTTTGGGTGCCGAGCCGGTGAAAAGCCCCGGTGATGGCGGTTTTCATGCGAGAGGATTTTTCGAAAAAATTGTTCCAATTGATACTTGTTATTTACAAGAAGAGCCTACGAATTTAATACGTAAAGCCGTGGTGCAATTTGCATTAGACAACAAGATGCCGTTTTATAATATCAAACAACATCAGGGTTGGTTAAGAAATATGTTTGTAAGAAATACCACCAAGGGCGAGTGGATGATCAATTTGATGCTTGGTTACGAGGACGAAACAAAAAGAAAAGCGCTTTTGGATTTATTGTTAAAGCAGTTCCCTCAAATCACGACCCTCTTGTATACCATCAATACCAAACGCAATGATAGTATGCAGGACCTTGAGCCACAAGTATATTATGGCAATGGTTATATCACTGAAAAATTAGAAAAATTTGAATTTAATATAAGTCCAAAATCTTTTTTCCAAACCAATTCAAAACAAGCAGAAGTATTATATCAAGTAACGCGCGATTTCGCAGAGCTTACCGGAAAAGAAATTGTGTATGATTTATATTGCGGTACAGGCAGCATTGGGATTTTTTGTAGCGAGCAGGCTAAAAAAATTATTGGAGTAGAATTTGTAGCAGAAGCAATTGAGGATGCAAAGTTGAATGCAGCTTTGAACGGATTAACAGAGACTGCATTTTTTGCAGGTGATGTGATTAAAGTTTGTGACGATGCATTTTTTGAAACCCATGGTAAGCCTGATGTCATTATCACTGATCCGCCAAGAGCAGGGATGCACGAAAAACTAGTGCAGAAATTATTAGAGATGGAGGCACCAACCATTGTATATGTAAGTTGTAATCCAGCGACACAGGCAAGAGATCTTGCACTACTACATGCAAAGTATACTGTGACTAAAATACAGCCTGTAGATATGTTTCCACACACTTTGCATATCGAGAATGTGGTACAATTAAAAAGAACAGATTTATTAAACGCATAATTTATGAGAGAATTTAGGCCCACAAGCTTCAATATTTTACCAACGATCATTAAGAATTTAATCATCATTAATGCTTTAATGTTTTTGGCCCAAAATACCTTTGCGGGACCCACTAGTTCCTTTTCGGTGGAAGATTATTTTGCATTACACGCATGGCAAAGCAAATTGTTTCAACCATGGCAGATGATTACGCATATGTTCTTGCATGGTGATTTTGGACATATACTAGGTAATATGTTTGCTTTATGGATGTTCGGATCTGTTTTAGAAAATGTATGGGGGCCTAAGCGATTTTTATTGTTTTATATTTTATGCGGCGTTGGCGCTTCGGTCTTACACTTACTCATACTTTCATACGAGTTTGTGCCGATGGCTTCGGACCTGATGCAACT
>CAMCQV010000113.1 GCA_945877085.1 Chitinophaga pinensis | reverse complement strand
GCTTTATCACCAGGATTTCTATCCGGATGAAATTGCATAGCAACTTTACGATATGCTTTTTTTATTTCATCTGCAGACGAAGACTTGCTCACACCCAATATTTCGTAAAAATCTCTTTTTGACATACTGCTTTGTTTATTTGCCTACTACCACTTTTGCAAAACGAATAATTTTATCATTCAAATAATACCCTTTAGTTACCTCGTCAATTACCTTGCCTTTTTTTGAAGCATCCGGCACAGGCACTTCTGTAATCGCTTCATGTAATTCTACATCAAATGTTTGATCAATGCTTTCCATTGCCTTTAAGCCTTTTGCATGAAGGGTTGTTCTGATTTTATTAAATACCAATTGGATACCTTCTTTTTGTACAGCGATATCGTCTGATTCATTCAATTGCTTTTCTGCACGATCACAGTCGTCCATGACGTCCAAGAGAGACACAATTACATCCTTGCCTGCGGTTTGAATCAAGTCCACTCTTTCCTTAGCAGTTCTTCTTTTGAAGTTTTCAAATTCTGCCATTAAACGCAAATATTTATCCTTTTGGTCTGCCAAATCTGCCTTCAATTGATCTAATTCACTCAAAGGCGCTTCCTCGGTTTCTGGGGCAGTTTGCACTCCATTCTCAGTATCTACGATTGGTTCTTGACTTAATTGCTCTTTATCTTCCATAATTGACTATTTGTACTCTATTGGACGCAAATATATTGCCAAAGCAATAAAAGAGCAAAATTGACATAAAAGGGGCTTAAAATGAACAAGTTGTCACTTAATCTGTCCCTATCTTTGCCAAATGACAAAGGTTTACCTAAATAAACGCATTACCCCAAGGATCGCCATGGGGCACCCATGGATTTATAACAACGAAGTAGATCGTATCGCTGGCACAGTTGCCCCAGGGGATATTGTGGAAGTCTATTATTTTGACGGACAATTTGCAGGCCGCGGTTATATCAACCCCGGATCTCAAATCATTATCCGATTATTGACTCGAAAGAGAGAAAATATTGATGCGGCATTTTTCCATCAAAAAATTAGTGAAGCATGGGCCTACAGACAACAATTGGGCTACACCGAAAATTGTAGACTTGTTTTTGGAGAAGCAGATGGCTTACCTGCTTTGATCATTGACAAGTTCAATGATTATTTTGTTTTACAAACTTTATCATTAGGAATAGAGCAATGGAAAACTGCCATAGTAGATGCGATCAATACCATCTTTAAACCAAAAGGAATCTATGAGCGAAATGATGTACCTGTTAGAGAACTAGAAGGACTTGAACAAAAGAAGGATTTTTTATCTGATCCTTTCCCGACAGAAATCATCATTCAAGAAAATGGATTAAACTTTTATGTAGACATTGAGCATGGACAAAAAACCGGTTATTTCTTAGACCAACAAGACAACCGTCGTGCTATTCAACATATTGTGAAAGGCGCAGATGTTTTAGGCGCATTTACATATACTGGAACATTTGAAATTCATGCGGCACATTACGGCGCAAAATCTGTTTTAGGAATTGATATTTCTGAAAATGCAGTGGCGCAAGCCAACAGAAATGCAGCGTTAAATAAATTGGATCATATCGTGAAGTTTGAAGCCATGAATGCTTTTGATGTTCTAAAAAACTGGGGCAAAGAAGGCAGAAAATATGATGTGGTGATGTTGGATCCGCCTGCATTTACAAAAAGTAGAAGTAGTATCGAAAAAGCAGTTACAGGCTATAAAGAAATTAATTTAAGGGGGATGAAAATGATCAATAATGGCGGCTTTTTAGTGACTTCTAGTTGTACGAACCTAGTGAGTCCAGAATTGTTCTTAGATACAATCTATATGGCTGCAAAAGACGCCAAGAAAAGGATTAGACAAGTTACCTATCAATCACAGTCAAGCGACCACCCAATTATATGGGGCATGGAGAACACGCATTATTTAAAATTCTTGATTGTAGAAGTTTGTGATAAATAAAATATTTTATAAAATTAACACGAACCAAAAAAGGATAACGTAAACGTTATCCTTTTTTATATCATTCGATTTTAAATCATGTAGGTTTATATTCTATAAAACCTAACATGATTTAATGTTTCAGTTCAATGAATTCAATGTAGTTTGAATTGCCTCAAAATTAGGCAAGTCACCAGGCGTAGGACAAATTTCTGCATATTGTACCACACCATTTGCGTCAAGCACAAAAGCTGCACGCTTGCTTACACCTTGCATTTCAAAAGCAGGGAAAGTTTCATACAATACATCAAACGCAGTTGCTGCTGCTTTATTAAAATCACTCAATAAAGGGAAATTTAATTTTTGCTCTTCTTTGAACTTGCCTAATGCAAATAAAGAATCTACTGAGATACCATATACTTGAGCATTGGTAGAATTGTATGCTGCAATATTGTCTCTTACAGTACAAAGTTCAGTTGTACAAACACCTGTAAATGCAAGTGGGAAAAATAAAAGCACTACATTCTTACCTTTAGCATCTGCTAAATGCACTTGGTTTTTATCTGTATCAAATAAAGTGAAATCAGGGGCGTTTTGTCCGATTGAGATTGGCATAATTATATAGTTTAGTAGTTTAAGATATCAAAAGTAAAAGTGTTTGATGAGACCTCCATTTATTTATATAAAATTAATGTTGAATAAGGGCTAATTTTTCCCTTTTCGACAATGCTTCCACCGAGTCCATTAATACTTTCATTTCCACTGGATGCTTATCCAAATAATCCATTGTTGCATAAAATTGTACCCGATCTACTTTGTTTAGATTGAATACACGTTGGTAGTATTCTGCTTTCTTGAGGGATGGTTGTATGGTTGTATCGGTCTGTATTTGTCTTGTCAAGTATTCATCTATTTGCATTAATTGCCATACTGTTTGTTGCATGGTTTTGATAGGCAAAAGCGTCTCCTTCTTTGTTTCGCTTGAAGCACATGCTGCAAGCAATAGCAAGCTTAAAAAGATGATATTTTTCATTCAAAATAGGCTTTATACTTATTGATATTGGTAATATCTATCGCAGATAATGTGGTCATCAGTTGTTTCTTAGTTGTCCTGTCGGCATCCGAAAATAAACCAATCAATTCTGTCACCCTGCCTTGCATAAAGATAGAGATAGCCATAGAATTGATATTGTCCTCGTTCAATTCTTGTAAACTCATAAGCGCATTGAGGATGGCTACTTTTGCCTGCTCTGGCTTTTCTGCCAATTGATCTATACCTTTTCTATAATAGTTAAAACTAATTTCATGTAATTTTTCAAACCCAGATTTAGTTAGGTTATCAATTAATACAAATCGGTTACGTTGTCCATCATAAGATTTCCATCCATTGATACCTGATCCGTCTGGCGCGTTGTATACAATATTTAAAGCTTTACTGAAATAAGGTGCGCCTCCATTTTTAGAAAAGGAATCATAATCTAAACCTAGAATGATATACACATAATAAGCTAGTGTAGCCGTTAAATTTGCTTCTAATGGATCTGTTCTGGCTACATTATTTTCATTGAATTCAATAGGCTGTCCTAGTTGATATTTAAACGTAAAATTAGCATCCTGCATATTCAATAATGGCGTTGAATAATTGGCACGATAGACTGGCCTATTTGCAACGATACTTAATTTAGCATTGTATACACCTGGAGATACCACAGATTCAATGGTAATATAAAAACTACAATCAATTTTCTCTTCTTGCGTAAAAATATCTGAAGTCCATTTACGCTGGTTGATAAAATCTTTTAACTGTGTTTGAAGTTGCGTAAAAAATTTAGGATCCACTTGATTATCCACTTTATTGGTTTGCAGGCTTACAACAGCTGCAAGCTCCTGCCCTCTCAATTGCTGAAAAGTACAAAAGCACAATAATAAGATCGATATTTTCCTTAAAAACATACCTAGTTGTTTTATACCCTAAAATACAAAAACGTCCCGAATCTTCGGGACGTTTTATACAAATACCTTAATAAGTCTAACGGAATAAATCCGCTTCCTCGTTTTTACGATGATAAATCTTGTCATCAATGAATTCAGCAGTTGCTAAAATCGCAGGATTTGGCATACGCTCATAAGCTTTAGAGATTTCGATTTGCTCTTTATTCTCATGAATTTCTTCCAAGCTGTCTGTGTGACTAGCAAACTCCTCTAATTTAGAGTGTAATTCTTCTCTAATAGAGATATTGATTTGATTCGCTCTTTTTGCAATGATAGAAATTGATTCATACAAATTTCCAGTCTTTGATTTCAAAGCCTTCAAACTTTTTGTTTCTACAACAGCAGGTGTGTTAGCACCCATATGTCTTCTTAATTTACTCATTTTATATTATTTAAATATTGATCAGTTTGTTTCTTTATTTTTTTTGCTTCAGTCATCAATGGACTATCGCTATATCTATCTACAAAATCATTGTATTC
>CAMCQV010000112.1 GCA_945877085.1 Chitinophaga pinensis | reverse complement strand
TAATTGCAATGGTCCCATTGGATGTGCCATGCCTAATTTCATAATCTGATCTATCGTAGCTGCATCACTGATACCCTCTTCAAAAGCCAATATAGCTTCATTGATCATTGGCATTAAAATTCTATTCGCAATAAATCCTGGCGCATCTTTAACAACACAAGGAATTTTTCCAATGGTTGTTGTCAATGCAACAATCGAATCTGTCACTTCTGAACTCGTTGCTTTGCCATTGATAATTTCTACCAATTTCATCACCGGTACTGGATTCATAAAATGCATCCCAATTACATTTGCCGGCTTTTGAGTTGCTTCCGCTAATTGAGTGATTGAAATAGAAGAAGTATTACTTGCTAAAATACAAGTAGGACTTGTGTATTGGTCCATCTCTGCAAAAATTGCATTTTTGATCTTGCTATTTTCTGTTGCTGCTTCAATGACTAAGTCACGGTCATGCACGCCTTCTTTAAGATTAGTGAAACAAATTATTTTTGCAAGTATCGTTTCTTTGTCTGCTGCTTGAATGATTGATTTTGCAACTTGACGGTCTAAATTTTTTGCAATTGTTTGTAATGCTCTGTCAAGTGCAGCAGACTGTGTATCTATTAAATTAACATCAAAGCCATTTTGCGCAAATACATGTGCAATGCCGTTTCCCATTGTCCCTGCTCCAATCACTGCAATCTTTTTCATCTATTTATTTTTTGATTTGTAATCGCCACGTTTCCATGAATTAATGAAACTTCTCCATGCGCTTGGATTTAATATATTCATTGGAGGCAATTGCCCAGAATAATAATACCTTGAAGCTTGGTTTTGTAGTGCCGCACCCACTGCTTCTTTACCATCTCTTGGTAAGCTGGATAAAATGATTCTTTTTTGGGAAGGGCTTGTATTTTTTCTTGCAGTTTCATACATATCGTCATCAACTTTAGAGTTGACAAAGTCTCTTTCAAACTGCGCACGAGTAGGTCTTGGTTTTAAAATTGTTGCGGGTAAAAAATTGGTATCGTTGACCATTAATTGAATCACACTATATTCATTGCCTACTAAATTTGCAGGAATGACGATATTTCTATTTTTAAAGCCAACACAACTGAAAGTGATGGTTTCTCCTTTATTCACTGCGATCGAAAAAACACCATCGTTATTGGTGATGGTACCTCTACCTTTTTTATTCACTACAATGCTCGCTAAAGGAATCGCCTTTAAACTATCTGCAGTCATCACCACACCATAAAGTTGGACAACAGAGTCTCTATAAATATCCACTGTCTGTGCATTTAACTGTAATGACATCAGTGAAAAAAGGATCAATATAGGCAGGATCAGTTTCTTTTTCATGTAGCTGCAAATTTACGCCTCAATGTTCAGAAATCGAGTACTTTTTTTGTTTCGAAATGGGTAGTTTTTTTAAAATAGACCCTATTTTAAGCCTTTTAAAAGGGCAAAATAAGCGCTATGAACGTTAACTTTGCCGGGATTAAATATTTTAACAAAAACTTTCATAATGACAACGGAGGAAATACTAAAAGCATTGAGTAATGTGCAAGAGCCAGACCTAGGAAAAGACTTAGTGACATTGAATATGATTCAGGATGTAAAAATTGATGGTGATGCTGTTAGCTTTACAATTGTTTTGACCACGCCTGCTTGCCCAATGAAAGATTTGATGAAGAACGCTTCTGAAAATGCCATTAAATTATTAGTGAATTCAAAAGCAAAGGTACAAGTCAATTTCACTTCCAATACGACCTCTTTGAGAAAAGACGAAAAGACTGTTTTGTCTAAAGTAAAAAATATTATTGCCGTAGTGAGTGGGAAAGGTGGTGTAGGTAAAAGTACGGTTGCTGCTAACCTTGCTTTGGCATTGTCCGAAGGTGGTGCAAAAGTAGGCTTGATGGATGCAGATATTTATGGGCCTAGTGTGCCAATCATGTTTGGTGTAAGAGGACAAAGACCTTTGATGAAAGACGAAGGAGGAAAAGGGGTGATCATACCATTAGATCAATACGGTATTAAAATCATGAGCATTGGGTTATTGGTGGATGAAAAAGATGCGGTGGTTTGGAGAGGTCCAATGGCAAGCAGTGCTATTCGACAATTCATTACCGATGTAGATTGGGGTGAACTTGACTATCTCGTGATTGATATGCCACCAGGCACAGGCGATATACATTTGACCATTATGCAAACCGTGCCAGTAACTGGTGTGGTGATAGTAACGACACCGCAACAAGTGGCTTTAGCGGATGCAAAAAAAGCAATCGCGATGTTTGGACAAGCAAATGTGAATGTGCCTATTATTGGATTAGTAGAGAACATGGCTTATTTTACACCAGCAGAATTGCCTGACAATAAATACTATTTATTTGGAAAAGAAGGAGGCCTTAAATTGGCTTCGGAATATGACTTGTCTTTTTTGGGTCAAATCCCATTGGTACAAAGTATTAGAGAAGGTGGAGACGAAGGAGTACCTGCAATGGTTGGAAAAGATGCAGTATCAAAAGAGGCATTCAGGACTTTTGTAGGTAATGCAGTAAGACAAATCGCCATTCGAAATGCAAATTTACCTAAAACAGCAACTATCACAGTAGCACCATAATGGAAAAGAAAATTATTATAGCGATAGACGGCTTTTCATCCTGTGGAAAGAGTACCCTTGCCAAAGCAATGGCCAAGGCATTGGAATATGTGTTTGTTGATACGGGTGCCATGTACCGAGCCATCGCTTTATATTTTTTAAGAAATAATATACCATTCAATGATACAGCCTCTATTGAAGCAGCATTGCATGCAATTGAATTAAGATTTAAATACAATAGTGCAAGTCAAAAAAGTGATATGTATTTAAATGGCGAAAATGTAGAACAAGAAATTCGCGAAATGCAAGTGAGTCAAAAAGTGAGTGAAGTGGCGTCTATCGCAGCAGTGAGAGATTTTGCAGTGGCACAACAACAAGCGATGGGCGTGGACAAAGGGATTGTGATGGATGGGAGAGATATCGGCACGGTGGTTTTCCCAAATGCTGAATTAAAATTATTTGTCACGGCAGATCCTACCATACGATTAGAGCGCAGGTACCAAGAATTGCTCCAAACCAATCCTGCTATTCTTAAAGAAGAAGTGGCTGCCAATTTACAACAAAGAGATTTAATGGATAGTACTAGGGAGCATAGTCCTCTAAAACAAGCATCAGATGCTTTGGTACTAGACAATACAAATTTAGATAGAGCGCAGCAATTCGAACTAGCCATGCAATGGGCCATGGAGAAGATAAAGTCAATTCCTAATGAATAAGCATTAAGCTGTCCAGCTTTCCTTTACTTTTTCAAATGCATCTTCAAGCTGATAAAAGCTAAGTATCTTCTTGATAACAGCTTCTACCACTGTATCAGGGCAGCTTGCGCCACTGGTCATTAAAATACGAACAGGATTTACGTCAGGCAAGTAATTGTTTACTATTTCTGATTGTTTATTTTTCCAATTGGTTTTTTCAATCTGATTGGCGTCTATAATTTTACTTACATCATCAATAAAATATGTGGGTAATTTTCGTTCACACAATTCAACTAAGTGCGAACTATTGCTGCTATTTTTACCACCCATCACAATCGCTAAATCAGCTTCTGTTTCTAATAATCCTATTACTGCAGACTGATTGTCGTTGGTGGCATAACAAAGTGTATCTCTGGTGTCTGCAAAATGAGCTGCTAAATTTTCTGTTCCAAATTTTTTCAGTATAACTTGTTTTAGATAATCCGAAATTGCTTGTGTATCTGTGGCTAATTGAGTCGTTTGATTGACAACACCAATTTTATCTAAATGCATCGTCGGATCAAATCCTACTGAAAAACGATTAATAAAAAAATCATAAAAATAAGCGGTAGGTAATTCGCCACTAATAATTTTACCCAACACTTTTGTTTCTTCGATATCGTTTACAATTAGAGTGGGCGTATGTGCAGATGTGTGAGAAAAAGTAGCCCTTGTTTCTTCATGTTTTGGTTTCCCATGTATAATAATTGAGTAGCCTTTTTGTGCAATTTGTTCACTACGATTCCAAACTTTTTCGACAAAGGGACAAGTTGTATCATAGGATTCAATTGCAATCCCCTTGGCTCTTAATTTTTCCTCTAATTCTAGTGTGGTGCCAAATGCAGGAATAATGACAATATCGTCTTTTGTCAATTCGGATAAGGGAATCAATTCTTTGCCCAATGTATCTTGTAAAAATCGAACGCCTTTGCTTGTCAAGTCATTGTTCACTTGAGGATTATGGATCATCTCACTCAATAGAAAAATCCTTTTACCCTTGTTTTCCTCAATGGTTCTGTAGGCAATATCAATGGCATTTTCTACCCCATAACAAAATCCAAAATGCCTCGCTAAATAGATTTTAACCTTGCCAAAGTCGAGTTCGGTTGGGGTGAAATCCTTTTTAAG
>CAMCQV010000111.1 GCA_945877085.1 Chitinophaga pinensis | reverse complement strand
CTATTCCCTGGACCTAATCCAACAAATATGCCACCATTCGCAATGGCTATCTTTGCTTGTTGCACCTGATAAGGTTCTTCGCTATCTTTTGCATACATGAAATCCTGTACACGATTTACCCAAGTACCAAATCGACCCCAGCTTTTTAAGGATTCAGCAATCACTGGCTTTCCTGAATCTACTGTGCCATCATTAGCTTTGTGTGTTGCCATTGCTACACTAATAATGATCACTATTGGAATCATCGCCACGCCAATCGTCAATAAAATATGCTTAAAACTCACTCTACCAATAAACAATAAAAGTAAAGAGGTTGCGCCTGTCAATAATGCGTTGGATAAATTTGCAGGCATGATTAAACCACAAATAATGAATACTGGAATGATCACTGGTAAAAACCCTTTCTTAAAATCCTTAATCACTTCTTGCTTTTTACTTAGTACCCTAGACAAGTACATAAACAAAGCCAGTTTAGCCACATCGCTACTTTGAATGGTTAAATTAATAATAGGTAATTTGATCCATCGACTACCTTCATTGATTTTAGCACCAAAAAATAAAGTATAAATTAAAAGCGGCACAGATAATATAAATAATATAGTGGCCACTCTAGAAAAAACAGTGTAGTTCACTCTATGTAAACCAAACACGACTAACAACCCAATTAATGTAAATATGATTTGCTTAAACAAATAGAAACTAGTATTACCACGATACATTTTATATGCCAATGAACCTGTTGCACTATATACTACCAATATAGAGATCAGTGATAATAAAATAACTAAACCCCAGATATATTTATCCCCTCTTGTTCGTTGGTCTAAATGTTCTCTCATCCCTCCTATAGAAGGCATCTGAGAAAATAACTTATCTGTGGTTTCTTTGAACATGATTATAATTCTTTAACGCTTTCTTTAAATTGATGTCCTCTGTCTTCGTAATTTTTAAATAAATCAAAACTTGCACAAGCAGGACTTAATAAAACCACATCTCCTTTCTCGGCTAATTTAAAAGAAGCATTCACGGCTTTTTTTGCAGAATCCACTTCAATAATTTGCGCTACTTTATCTTTAAAGTATTCAATCAATTTTGCGTTATCAGTGCCCATACAAACAATGGCTTTCACTTTATCTTTTACAAGATCTGCCACTAATGCATAGTCATTGCCTTTGTCTACGCCACCTAAAATTAAAATGGTCGGCTTTTGCATGCTCTCTAAAGCATACCAAGTACTGTTGACATTTGTCGCTTTGCTATCATTGATAAAATCAACGCCTTTTACAGTAGCAACAAATTCCATTCTGTGTTCCAGACTGTGGAAATTGCTAACTGCTTCGCGAATTTTTTCCTTTCTGATACCCAAAGTGGATGCAGCGATGCTTGCAGCCATTGTGTTATAAGCATTATGCTTGCCTTTTAAGGCGAAATCATAAATACTCATTGTCACTCTTTCCTCTTGGATTTTTAACATCATTTGCTCGTTCTTGATGTAGCCTCCTTTTTTTAATTCTTGTTTCATAGAAAATGGTAGTAGGTTAGTATTTGTAGTTAGTAGTTCTAGATGTTTTGTAATCACTTCGTCGTCTATGCAATAAATAAAGCAGTCTTTTTCTGTTTGGTTTTCAATGATCCTAAACTTGCTTTTAACATAATATTCAAATTGGTAATTGTATCTATCTAAATGATCTTCCGTAATATTTAATAGAATAGCAATATTTGGTCTAAAGGTTTTTATATCATCTAATTGAAATGAGCTTACTTCAATCACATATAATTTTTTAGGATCTACCGCAATTTGTCTTGCAAAAGAGAATCCTATATTACCCACAATCGCTACATCCTCCTCAGCTACTTTGCAGATATGGTATAACAATGAAGTGGTGGTGGTTTTACCATTACTTCCGGTAATCGCAACAATCTTACTATCCCCTTTATATCTAAAACCAAATTCAATTTCACTGATCACTGGTATCCCCTTAGCACGAATTTGTTTTACCAATTCACTTTTTTCTGGAATACCTGGACTCTTCATCACTTCGTCAGCAGCCAGTATTCTTTCAACATCATGGGTACCAGATTCATATGGAATTTGATTCGCTTCTAGTTCTGATTGATAAATTGGCTTAATCGCACTTGCATCAGACACAAATACATTGTATCCTTTTTGCTTTGCTAGTAAGGCAGCGCCTACGCCGCTTTCTCCTGCACCTAATATGACAATCTTTGTAGACAAATTATCTTGTTTTTAAGGTTAGGATAGAAGTGATGACTAACAAAATGGTAATGATCCAAAAGCGAACAGCAATTTTACTTTCGTGAAATCCTTTCTTTTGATAATGGTGATGTAAAGGACTCATTAAAAACACACGACGTCCTTCTCCATATTTTTTCTTAGTATATTTAAAATAACCCACTTGAATAATCACACTTAGGTTTTCAATTAAAAACACACCACAAAAAATTGGAATCAATAATTCTTTACGAACAATGATGGCTAGGGAAGCAATGATGCCACCTAATGCCAAACTGCCTGTATCGCCCATAAATACTTGTGCGGGATAAGCATTGTACCATAAAAATCCAATACATGCCCCCACAAATGCACCAACAAATATGGACAACTCTCCCAAATTAGGAATGTACATGACGTTCAAGTAATCTGCAAAAACATAATTACCACTTACATACACAAAGACGCCCAATGCTGCTCCTATAATCGCACTCACGCCAGCAGCTAAGCCATCTAACCCGTCTGTAATATTTGCACCATTGGATACTGCTGTAATAATAAACGTGACCACTAAAATATATACAATCCAAGTATATTTTTCTGCTCCCGGACCCATCCAACTGATTAATTTACTATAATTGAATTCATGATTTTTAACAAATGGAATGGTTGTGATAGGTGTTTTTACTTTTACAAAACGACGCTCTTCTCCATTGATTGTTCTAACAACCACATCGGCACCCTTTGCAATTTTTTCGCCTTTGGCTAAACTAGCTGATACATTGGTCGAAATAATTTCACGCTCCACTGTAACTGAATTGCTAAAATACAATGTCACGCCAATGATGATACCTAATCCAACCTGACCTATGACTTTAGAAATTCCTGCTAATCCATCACTATTCTTCTTTTTGTAAGACTCTCCCTTTTCTTGTGCGTCTTTTCTTGCACGAATTTTAAAGTAATCATCTAAAAATCCTATCAAGCCTAGCCATACAGTGCATAGTATCATCAATCGGATATACACTTTATCTAGGTTAGCAAATAATAAAGTAGGTATCAACACACTCATTAAAATAATGATTCCACCCATTGTTGGAGTTCCCTTTTTTTGCTGCTCTCCTGCCAATCCAAGTTCTCTTACACTTTCGCCAATTTGTTTTTTCTGCAAAAACAAAATCATTTTTTTTCCGTATACAGTTGCTATAAACAAAGACAATAAGATTGCCATTGCAATTCTAAATGTCAAAAACTGAAATATACCAATACCAGGTATATCAAAGGACTTGTCTAACCATGAAAATAATTGATACAGCATAGGGTATTATTTAGCAAATGAGTTAAAAATGTTTTGTAAAATCGCCTTGTCGTCAAAGTCGTGTTTAACGCCTTTGATATCCTGGTATTTTTCATGGCCCTTTCCTGCAATCAAAATAATATCTCCAGGTTTTGAAAAATTCACTGCTGCCTTGATCGCCTCATAGCGGTCTACGATATTGACATACTTTCTTTTTGCAGCACTGCTTAATCCCATCTCCATGTCCTTGATAATTTGATTAGGATCTTCTGAACGAGGATTGTCACTCGTGAAAATTACTTTATCACTCAAGTCGCATGCTACCTGGGCCATCACTGGTCTTTTTGTTTTATCTCTATCCCCACCACATCCCACCACCGTAATCACTGTCTCTCCGCCTTTTTTTAATTTCGCAATTGTTTCTAACACATTTTGTAAGGCATCTGGTGTATGTGCATAATCTACAATACCAATAGAGCCTTCATTGCTAATGATATAGTCAAATCTACCTTCTGCACCAGTTAAAGCACTTAACACAGTCAATACTTGTTCTGATGGCTCGCCTAATTGAATTGCAATACCATAAACAGCTAAAAAATTATATGCATTAAACGTACCAATCAATCTGCAATGCACTTCAATTTCGTTCACATTCAATACCAATCCAGTCAATTGATTTTCTAAAATTTTTCCTTTATACGTTGCTGGTGCATGTAAAGCATAACTGAACTGCTTTGCTTTTGTATTGGCCAACATCACTGCACCATTTGGATCATCTAAATTTGTAATTGCAAAAGCGGCTGGACCTAAATGATCAAAAAATGCTTTTTTAACACGTACATATTCTTCGAATGTTTCGTGGTAATCCAAATGATCATGTGTGATATTCGTGAATGCTGCACCTGTAAATTGCAAACCTGTAATACGATGCTGGTGAATTGCATGAGAGCTAGACTCCATAAATACATGCGAACAACC
>CAMCQV010000110.1 GCA_945877085.1 Chitinophaga pinensis | reverse complement strand
CATTGAATTCAACTTTGTCTCCGGTTTTACCTTGCAGGTGAGGTACATACAAGCTATCTCCTGCTTGTACTTTGAATTGTTGTCCTGCGATTTTAACTACTGCTAACATAATTGTCCAAAATTAGGAGGGCAAAGGTAATTATAATTATGTCAATATGCAAGGAATTCTTGAAAAATATAATTTAGCTATTTTTTAGGACTAGAAACCCTCAAAAGGTTTGATGTTCCGTAAAATACACTCTAAATTTGTTCCTGACTATTAAGTCATTAACCGATTCCTATGAATATTAAGTCTTTGTTGGCAAAACCCTTTGCTAATGTCATCTATCGTCAAATTCAAAAAGAGCGACATAGTGCTTTAGAAGATCAGCAAAGTATTCTAAATCAATTAGTTAAATCAGGAAAATCCACGATTTTTGGAAAAGAACACAAATTTGATCAAATTAACAGTCCCCTTGATTTTCAGGAAGGGGTGCCTTTAAGAGATTATGAAGCTTTTAAGATTTATATAGAACAGATCAAAAAAGGGACTCAAAACGTCCTTTGGAAAGGGAAGCCCATCTATTTTGCCAAAACCAGCGGCACAACAAGCGGTGTTAAATACATCCCTATTACAAAGGATTCAATTAGTAATCATATTAATGGGGCCAGAAATGCCCTCTTAACTTATATGGCCACCACAGGGGAAAACAAGTTTGTGAATGGTCGAATGATTTTTTTGAGTGGGTCTCCGGTTTTAGAAAGGGTGGCCGGGATACCAACAGGCAGATTGAGTGGGATTGTGAATCACCATATTCCAGCCTATTTAAGAAGTAATCAATTGCCTAGTTATGAAACCAATTGTATCGAAGAATGGGAGGAAAAATTAGATCGCATTGTTGCAGAAACGATTTTAAAAGACATGACCTTGGTGGGCGGAATTCCGCCATGGATGCAAATGTATTTTGACCGTATTATAGAAAAATCTGGTAAATCAGTAAAAGAGGTATTTCCGAATTTACAAGTATTGGTGCAGGGGGGTGTGAATTTTGAACCATATCAATCAAAACTTTTTGACACGATTGGAAAGGCTGTCGATACCATTGAATTATTTCCAGCTAGCGAAGGATTTTTTGCTTTTCAAGATACAAGAGACCAACAGGGCTTATTATTAAATACCAATAGCGGTATCTATTTTGAATTTATTCCTTTGGCGTATATACAAGAGGCCAATCCTAAAAGACTTAATTTATCACAAGTGGAACTAGGGGTACAATATGCATTGGTGATTAATAGCAATGCAGGCTTATGGGGCTATAACATTGGGGATACCGTAAAGTTTGTAAGTATTGATCCATATAGAATCATTGTAACTGGAAGGGTAAAACATTTTATTTCGGCATTTGGAGAACATGTGATTGGAGAGGAAGTGGAATCAGCGATGTTGCAGGTGGCGTACCAAATGGATGCATCTATTGTAGAATTTACAGTGGCACCTTATATCACTCAAGGCGAAGGAAAAAGTTACCACGAATGGTTGGTTGAATTTGAGAGAGCACCATTGGATATGGAACTGTTTAAAGCTAAATTAGATGAAGCCATGTGTGCTAAAAATGTATACTATCAAGACCTGATTGCAGGAAATATTTTAGCTCCATTGGTGCTGACAGTACTTCCTAAAAATGCCTTTATTGATTACATGAAATCCGAAGGGAAATTGGGTGGACAGAATAAAGTGCCAAGATTAAGCAATGATCGAAAAATTGCAGACGCATTACACATACAATTAGGCAAATAACAAGAATAGAATAAAAAGCGTATTTTTAACCACAAGTAAACAACTGGATGAGTCAAAAAAGAATTGCCATTTTCGGATCTACAGGTTCCATTGGGAAACAAACCCTAGAGGTGATCGCGGCGAACCCAGACTTATTTGTTGCCGAAATTTTAACGGCGCATGCAAACGAATCCTTATTAATAGAACAAGCATTATTATTTGAACCCAATATTGTGGTGATTGGGGAAATTGGTAAATACGCAATTGTAAAAAAAGCATTGGAAGGTAAACCTATTAAAGTGTTTGCCGGAGAAGAAGCTTTGGAACAAGTTGCTGCGATGGATTGCTATGATTTTATGATGGCTGGTATTGTAGGATTTGCTGGTTTAAAACCAACTTTGACTGCAGTAGAAAATGGCAAAGCAGTTGGTCTTGCCAATAAAGAAACTTTAGTGGTAGCAGGAGATATAGTGATGCGCACTGCAAGAGAAAAGGGGGCTGCCATCATTCCTGTTGATAGTGAACACTCCGCCATTTTCCAATGTTTAGTCGGAGAAGGCAATAATCCAATTGAAAAAATTATTCTTACTGCAAGTGGTGGTCCATTCCTTGGAAAGAAACCTAATTTTTTAGTAAATGTAAAAAGAGATCATGCTTTGCAACATCCTAATTGGAGCATGGGCGCAAAAATATCTATTGATTCAGCCACCTTAATGAACAAGGGATTAGAAATGATTGAGGCGAAATGGTTATTTGATTTAACACCAAGTCAAATCAAAGTAGTTGTCCATCCTCAAAGTATCATTCATAGCATGGTACAGTTTCAAGATGGAAGTATCAAAGCCCAAATGGGTTTGCCAGATATGAAATTGCCTATTCAATATGCAATGGCTTTTCCTAAGAGGCTAGAGAACGATTTTCCAAGATACCATTTTGACAAACCAAATACATTGACTTTTGATGAGCCAGATGTAAAAACATTTAGGAATTTATTATTGGCTACAGAAGCGATGCATCGTGGTGGAAATACACCTTGTATTTTAAATGCTGCAAACGAAATTGCAGTGTATGCATTTTTAAAAAATAGAATTGGATTTTTAGATATGACCGATCTAATTGAAAGAACATTAGAGAAGATTGAATTTATCGCGCATCCAAGTTTGGATGATTATTATGAAACCGACGGAGCTGCAAGAGATTTTGCTGCTTCATTAATACAATTATAACACATGTATCTAGCTGCTATTGACTTAACCGTTCTTGCAACAAAAACGGCACAATTTATTTTATCTTTTTCGATCATTGTTGTTCTGCATGAGCTAGGACATTTTATTCCTGCTAGATTATTCGGTGCAAGAGTAGAAAAATTTTATTTATTCTTTAATCCTGGCTTTAGCTTGTGGAAAAAGAAGATTGGAGAAACAGAATATGGATTAGGTTGGATTCCTTTTGGGGGCTATGTAAAAATTTCGGGGATGATTGACGAAAGCATGGACAAGGAGCAGTTGAATAAAGCGCCAGAATCTTATGAGTTAAGGTCTAAGCCTGCATATCAAAGATTGATTGTGATGTTAGGTGGTGTAATTGTAAATGTCATTTTAGCGATTGTGATTTTTATAGGTATTGCTTGGTTTTGGGGTGATGATTTTTTACCAGCAAAAAATCTAAGCTATGGTATACATCCTACAGAGATTTCTAAGAAAATGGGATTGAAAGACGGAGATATTATTGTGTCATTAGATCAAAAAGAATTAAAAGATTTTTTTGAATTAGAATCAAAGATTGTTTTAGAGGATGCAAAAACAATTCAAGTAAAAAGAGGGGATAGTTTAATGAGTTTAGCCATCCCAAAAACAGTAGCAGCTGAATTATCCAATGCAAATAATTCAAATGCATTTGTAACACCTTTATTTCCAGTGATTGTGGACTCAATTGGGAAAACAGCAGTTGTAGTAGAAGGAAGCTTTCAAAAAAATGATACTTTACTAAGCATCAATGGTCAATCCGTAAAATACCAACATGAGTTCATTGAAGTAAAAAAGCAATACAGTGATTCATTGGTGACAGTGATTGCTAAAAGAGGGATGGATACTGTGACTGTTAGAACTTTAATCAATAATAAAGCGCAACTTGGTTTGTTTGTAAAACTACCAATGCAACTTTTCCAAACAGTGCATCAAACCTATAGTTTTGCAGAAGCAATTCCAACAGGTATTCAAAGATGTTTTACAACACTTGATAATTATGTGACCGGCATCAAGCAAATATTTACAGGCAAAGTGAATCCAAATGATTCTCTTGGAAGTTTAATCAGTATCGGAAATACTTTCCCATCGCAATGGGATTGGGAGCGATTCTGGACTTTGACGGCTGTATTTTCAATTGTATTGGGTTTCATGAACGTGTTGCCGATTCCAGCTTTGGATGGAGGACATGCTTTATTTATTCTATTTGAAATGATTACTGGCCGCAAGCCAAGTGATAAATTCATGGAATATGCTCAAATTGCCGGAATGATCTTGATGTTTGGCCTGATGTTATATGCGTTGGGATTGGACTTCTGGCGTTTATTTAAGTAATCCGCAATTAAAATCCATTTATTAGTTGTAATTTTGTACTTGCTTTAATCGCAGTAATTGGGGTCGTATGGTTTTGACAGCAAGCGTAGCGGTTGGGGTAAGCATGTAGTGCGTTGGGTAATTAGCACTTTAATCTGAATACCAAACAATCAAAAGGCGAAACAAACTACGCCATGGCTGCTTAATTCAGTGAGTTAACTTCCATTA
>CAMCQV010000109.1 GCA_945877085.1 Chitinophaga pinensis | reverse complement strand
ATGATTGGTGAGATTGGTGGTAGCATGGAAGCAGACGCTGCTAATTGGATTAAGGATAATTTGAGAAAACCAGTGGTTGGATTTATCGCAGGTCAAACAGCGCCTCCGGGTCGTCGTATGGGTCATGCTGGTGCCATCATTGGTGGTGCAGATGATACAGCAGAAGCAAAGATGAAGATCATGGCTGCATGTGGTATCCACGTTTGTGCAAGCCCTGCAGATATTGGAAAGACAATGGCTGCAGCTTTAAAGAAATAAGCGATCAACAAATTTGTCGAAATAAAGGAATCCCTTAGTATACCCATGCTAAGGGATTTTTTTATTGTATTTTTGAAACATGAAGATGAAAATGAAGATGAAATACAAAATGCACTTGCGCTTTGTGTACGCTATTTTATTTTGTTGTATTTTTTTTGCTAAGCAATCCCTAGCACAACAAAAGCCATTGAGCATTCATTTCACTTCTCCAGCAAAAATGTTTTTAGGAGAAACTATCCAATTAAAAGTACAGGTGAAGCATCAATTGACCAAAGAACAAACTGGACATCTTGAATTTTCAATATTCAATGCGGAGACAAAAAAATCGGTGGATGGATGGTTCTTGAATTTTTTCCCTTTTCAATATTTCACAACTATTTCAAATGAAATTTTTGAAACCGAATTTCCTTTTACAGTACCGAATGATTATAAAGGAAAGTTCAGCATTGAATTAGTTGCAAAAGTCGACAGCATCACTGATAGCATTCGCATTGACATTCCCACTTATATTAAGCAATAATATTGGATCAAGTAAACGCGCATAAAAAAGTAGACTACTTAATTATTGGACAAGGCCTTGTTGGCACCTGGTTAAGTTATTATGCATTACAAGCGGGAAAAACTTGTACGGTGGTGAACGACAGCCATATTGCTGCTGCATCACAAGTAGCAAGCGGGGTGATTAATCCAGTTACGGGAAGACGCATTGTGCAAACATGGATGATTGATACTTTTTTACCATTTGCTTTAAAAGCCTATTCAGATTTTGGCGCACAATTAAATGCAACGATTGTTAAAGAAGCTCCTGTGGTCTTGATTCATCCTTCCTTACAGATGCAAGAAAGTTTTGAATACCGTTATGAACACGAGAATGTGTACTTGCAAAAAAATAATGCTTCCGATTTTGAAGCATTCATGCACGCCCCTTTTGGGACAGGACAAATCAATCAAACGGTTTGGATAGATCTAAATTTAATGATAGCAGGATGGCGTCAACAATTAATCGACAATGTACAATATATAGATGCAAAATTTGATATAGCAGATTTACAAATCACCGATGATGGGGTTGCATGGAATGGCATAGATGCAGATCGTATTATATTTTGTGACGGCATAGGAAGCATGGAAAATCCATACTTTAAAATGCTGCCATTTGCTCCGAATAAAGGAGAAGCATTGATTGTTGAAATCAAAGACCTGCCAAACCAAGCCATCTACAAAAATAATATAACGATTGTCCCTTGGAAGGATCAACTATTCTGGGTGGGCTCTAATTACGAATGGGAATTTAAGGATGCCAGCCCAAGTGAGGATTTTAGAACAAAGATGGAAGACGCACTCACGCAATTATTGAAAATACCTTTCAGGGTGGTGGAGCATATTGCAGGCATCCGACCAGCCAATCAAGAGCGAAGACCTTTTGTGGGTTTACATCCTAGCTATCCCGCCATAGGTATTTGTAATGGGATGGGCACCAAGGGTTGTTCACTAGCACCCTACTTTGCGCATCAATTCATCGAGCATTGTGAAAAAGGTTCGGCCATTCATCCGGAAGCAAGTTTGGAAAGATTTGAGGAAATTTTGAAAAAACAAGCCAGTACGAATTAAAATCTATTATAAATTTTTATCTTTAAATTCAACAACAACTTTTTTATAATTTATCCTATCTAAAAAATGACTCAAGAACAACAAGACTATTACAATATTCCCATCAAGTATCGTAGGATGGAAAACCTGCATATTGTATTTTGGATTTTTAAAGACATTGGCTGGTGTATGGGATTTGCTTGGTTGGGTATTTCAATGATTATTCCTACCCTCATTATTTCAATTGTCATTGCTTGGAGAACTAGACAAATTGTTTCTGAACTTTGTCATAATATCGCGATCACCGTTTGGATTTCTGCCAACTCCTTTTGGATGTGCACCGAATTTTTTAAAGTAGATCATCTTCCTATTGGATACGGACTCACTGTAAAACATTTAGCCATGATTCCATTTTTAATTGGGATGTTCATTCTAGGCTATTATTATACCTGGTATAAACCAAGACATAAAGGGGAATTATAGTCTTACAAGTACTTTTTTAATCTATACGACTGAATAAAAGTCACTAATCCTAAAATAGAGATGGTTAAAAACGCCCATCTTAAACCAAGCGCGCCTGATAAGAATCCAACGATTGGTGGACCAATTAAAAATCCAAAGAAACCAATAGAAGATACAGAAGCCAGTGCAATACTTGCTTGACCTGGTTCAGCCGATTTACCTACACTACCATATATTGTTGGGATCACAGAGGATACACCAAACCCTACCAACATAAAACCAATTGTACTTGTGATAATTGTTGGATAAACAATGGCAATCACTAAACCTAGCGTAACCAATAATCCACTTAACATCAATTGTTTTCTTGGACCCCAATAATTAATCAACGCATCTGCAAACATTCTGCCCGTGGTCATACAGCCCATGAAACTGATATAGCCAATGGTTCTTTGACTTTCGGTCACTTTGACAACTGATTGAAAAAATACCCCACTCCAATCAAACATCATCCCTTCACAAATCATATTGCTGAGCGCAATTAATCCAAATTGAAACATCAATGGTGTTGGCTTGGTCCACATTTTTTTGAGTGACTGTTTGTTGGACTCGCTGTGCAAAAGATGTTGCTGTGTTGTAAAAAGAAAGACATAACCCAAAACAAGGATCACTATAAATTGCATGATGGGTGTTAAAGACTGTGCAATAAAATAACTTCCTATCAATCCGCCTACAAATCCGGCTAAACTCCAGAAGCCGTGAAAAGTAGAGATAATACTTTTTTCAAATAATTTCGCCAATTCAACCGCTTGTGTGTTCACAGATACGTTGAATAAATTTCCAATCATGCCAAAAATAAAAAGTGCAAGCCCTAAATGGAACACTGTTGTATTCGCAGCCCATCCAATATTCACCAAGCATAATGGATACAGCATGGATGCTATTTTAAGCATTTTGTTACTGCCATATTTGGAAGTCAAGCTCCCCGAAATAGGAATCCCTATAAATGAACCCAATGGTAGGAATAATAGCATCCCTCCAAACTGCTCGTCAGTCAATCCCAGGGCCAATTTAATGTCGGGGATTCTACTCGCCCAACTAGCAAAACAAATGCCGGTATAGAAGAAATAACCTGATAAAATAGCGCGTCTAGACTGCTTGGATATACTTGTTTCGCTCATGTTCCAAAGATCGGTAATTTATAGGATTTGGGCTATATTTGCAGACCATTCATTATAATAGTCATATATGTATCGTACGCACCATTGTGGTCAGTTAAATAGTCAATTTGTCAACCAGGAAGTCACCCTTGCAGGTTGGGTACAAACCATTCGTAAATTCGGGGCCATCACTTTTGTGGACCTTAGAGATCGTTATGGTATTACACAACTTTTATTGGGGGAAGGATTGCAAACGCAATTGGATGCACAACCACTTGGTCGTGAGTTTGTTTTACAAGCAAAAGGAAAAGTGATTGAGCGTTCAAGCAAAAATGCCAATATCCCAACTGGTGAAATTGAAATTGAGGTAACTGAATTTAAAATATTAAATGCATCGATTGTACCTCCTTTCACTATTCAAGATGATACGGATGGTGGAGATGACATTAGAATGAAATACCGTTTCTTGGATTTAAGAAGAAACGCAGTTAAAAAGAATATTGAGCTAAGGTATAGAGTGAATCGTGCTACAAGAAACTATTTTCATGAAAAAGGATTCATGGATATTGAAACCCCATTTTTAATCAAGTCTACCCCAGAGGGTGCACGTGATTTTGTGGTGCCTAGTAGAATGAACCCGGGTGAATTTTATGCCCTACCCCAGTCTCCTCAAACTTTTAAGCAATTGTTGATGGTGAGTGGCTATGATCGTTACTACCAAATTGTAAAGTGCTTTAGAGATGAAGATTTAAGAGCCGATCGTCAACCAGAATTTACACAGATTGACTGTGAGATGAGTTTTGTTGAACAAGAAGATATTTTAAATATGTTCGAAGGTTTGATTAAGAGCATCTTTAAAGACGTTAAGAATATAGATTATACCGAAGCCGTTCAGCGCATGACATGGGAAGATGCGATGTGGCATTATGGAAATGACAAACCGGATATTCGTTTTGGTATGGAGGTTTGTAATTTAAAAAAGCCAGCGCATGTATTTTCTGATAAAGCAGATCAAGCAGCTTTAATCAATGGTGTTGATTTTAAAGTATTTGACGAAGCAGAAACAGTGGTGGC
>CAMCQV010000108.1 GCA_945877085.1 Chitinophaga pinensis | reverse complement strand
TTGCACAAATGTTATTGGTTAAAGGATTTCAATTGTACTTTGCTAAATAAAAAAAGTCCTCCAATTGCTTGGAGGACTTTTTTTATATGCTTTCAGTATAAGACTAGTAGCCCATACCGCCCATATCAGGAGCGCCACCCGGAGCTGGCATTTCTGCTTTTGGTTTGTCAGCAATCACACACTCTGTTGTTAACAACATAGATGCGATTGATGCTGCATTTTCCAAAGCAACTCTAGATACTTTAGTTGGATCAATTACGCCAGCTTTGAATAAGTTTTCGAAAACTTCTGTTCTTGCATTGAAACCAAAGTCGTCTTTACCTTCTTTGATTCTTTGCACTACAATAGAACCTTCGATACCGCTATTCTTAACAATCTGACGCAATGGCTCTTCAATTGCACGACGTACAATTTGGATACCAGTTGTTTCATCATCGTTTGCACCTTTTAATTTATCTAAGCTAGCAACGGCACGGATATAAGCCACACCACCACCAGGTACGATACCTTCTTCAACCGCTGCACGTGTTGCATGTAATGCATCATCTACACGGTCTTTCTTTTCTTTCATTTCAGTTTCAGTTGCAGCACCTACATAAAGTACAGCTACACCACCACTTAATTTAGCTAAACGCTCTTGTAATTTTTCTTTATCGTAATCTGAAGTTGTATTCTCGATTTGCGCTTTGATTTGATTTACACGAGAAGTGATATCTGCTTTTTTACCTTTACCACCAACAATCACTGTATTGTCTTTGTCGATTGTGATAGAAGAAGCTTGACCTAAATAAGTTAAGTCTGCATTTTCTAATTTAAATCCTTGCTCTTCGCTAATTACAGTACCTGCAGTTAGGATCGCGATATCAGTTAACATTTCTTTTCTTCTGTCACCAAATCCTGGTGCTTTTACAGCAGCCACTTTAATTGTGCCACGTAATTTATTCACCACCAATGTAGCCATTGCTTCACCTTCTAAGTCTTCAGCGATGATCACCAATGGACGACTTGTTTGTGCTACTTTCTCTAAAATATGTAAGATGTCTTTCATTGCAGAAATCTTCTTATCATAAATTAAGATATATGGATTTTGCATTTCGGCTTCCATTTTTTCGCTGTTTGTAACGAAGTATGGAGAAACGTATCCACGATCGAATTGCATACCTTCAACAACATCAACAGTTGTATCTGTACCTTTTGCTTCTTCAACAGTGATTACACCTTCTTTACCTACTTTAGCCATTGCAGTTGCAATTAACTTTCCAATTTCATTGTCATTGTTTGCAGAGATTGAAGCAACTTGCTCAATTTTTTTAGAGTCGTTACCAACTGTTTGAGATTGTGCTTTTAAACTAGCAACCACTTTCTCAACAGCTTTATCGATACCACGCTTCAAATCCATTGGATTTGCACCAGCAGTTACGTTTCTTAATCCTTCGCTGATGATTGCTTGTGCTAATACAGTGGCAGTTGTTGTACCATCTCCAGCTAAGTCAGCTGTTTTAGACGCAACTTCTTTTACCATTTGTGCACCAATGTTCTCGATTGGATCTTCTAAATCAATTTCTTTTGCTACAGAAACACCATCCTTTGTTACAGAAGGTGATCCAAATTTTTTCTCAATCACTACGTTACGACCTTTTGGCCCTAAAGTAACTTTTACAGCGTTGGCTAATGTGTCAACACCTTTTTTCATTTTATTTCTCGCTTCTAAGTCGAAAAAAATCATTTTAGACATATTCGGTTGTTTTTTAAATTCTTAAATAAATACTAGATACCTAACAATTATACAATTGCAAGGATATCACTTTCACGCATGATCAATAAGTCTTGACCTTCGATTTGGATTTCAGTACCAGCATATTTGCCGTATAAAACTGTTTCACCCACTTTTACTGTTACAGGCTCATCCTTTTTACCAGGACCAGCAGCTACGATAATTCCACGTTGTGGCTTCTCTTTTGCAGTATCTGGGATGATGATTCCACCAGCTGTCTTCTCTTCAGCAGCGGCAGGCATAACAATTACTCTGTCATGAAGCGGGGTAATGTTTAATTTTTTTGCCGAACTCTTAGCCATAGTTTATCTTTTTAATTGATTAATAAAAGTATAATGATAACATCCATAACCGTGCCACCTGCCTTTAAAGCAAGTAGATAGGTCAAAATTTCAGTTCAGGTTGTTATTTTGTTATAAGACAGCAAATTAATGCCAAAAATGTCAGTTTTAAGCAATTTAATTATAGATTTGCAACCCAAATAGCTCTTATAATAATGATGAACAGAAGAAATATCCGAATTAAAGTAATGCAGGTGATGTACATGTTAGATGCTCAAAACGTCTCAACTGCAGCCGGATTACTTCAAAAAGAGTTTGACAAAACCCGTAATTTATTCGTTTACCTAGTTCTTTTAATGCATCAAATTGCAGGTTATGCAGAGATTGAGGCCTTACAAAGAGCCTCTAAAAACCTTCCAAATCAAGCAGATTTAGCGGTCAATACCAAATTAGCTGGAAACAGCATTGTTTGGCAAACCCTAGAATCCGAAAAATTCAAAAAAGCGGTTGAAATTGTTAAGCCACAACAATGGATTGACAACGATATGGTGAAGTCCATTTTCCGACAATTGGTGGAATCCCCAGAATACCAAGTGTATATTCTTGAAGAAAGCCGTGATAAGGCCAAAGAATCTGCCATCTTAAAGTTCATTTTTGGAGAGCTGATTTTAAAATCAACAAATGCCATTGAAACCATTGAGTCACATTTTTCCAATTGGGACGATGATGGGGATATGATTATTGGGTTTATGCTGAATTATTTTCAAAAGCCAGGCTCAGTCGATTTCTTAGATGTAGTAGGGGACGAGAAGATGAAATTTGCAAAAGATTTGTTGCAAACAGCCATTGAGAAAAAGGAGGCGACCGAAGCGCTGATTGTACCTAAATTAAACAACTGGGATCCAGAACGTATTGCAGTCATTGATATGATTTTATTAAGACTTGGGGTATGTGAATTGCTGTATTTTGATACCATCCCAACAAAAGTATCTATCAACGAATACATCGATCTAGCGAAAGAATATAGTACCGAACAAAGTGGCCATTTTGTCAACGGAATTTTGGATAGTATCCACAAGGAATTAGTGGCCAATGGTAAAATTCAAAAGATAAGTCACAAAGCAAAGTAATTGGTTTGCACTATCTTTGTATTCAAGTTTAAAACATAAACAAAACAAAATGACACAAATTTTATTACAAGCACCACAACAAGGTGGAACGTTTCAGTTGATCATGTTAGGTGGTATTATCTTGGTTTTCTGGTTTTTCATGATACGTCCACAAGCTAAAAAAGCAAAAGAACAAAAGAAATTTATTGATACAATGCAAAAGGGTGATAAAGTAGTTACCATTGCTGGTATCCATGGTACAATCAATAAAGTGAATGAAGACAATACCATTCAATTGGAAGTGAGCCCAGGAAGTTATTTAAAGATTGAAAGATCCTCTATTAGCTTAGAGTGGTCTCAAGCAATCAACAAATAAGACAATTATTTAAATGATACAATCCGAAATTAGCCTCCAATAAATTGGAAACTGATTTCGGATTTTTTTTGAATAGCATATGGCAAAAATGATTGGTTTAACAGGAGGGATTGGCTCTGGAAAGTCAGTGGTCGCAAAAGTGTTTGCAACCCTAGGTATTCCTGTGTTCAATGCCGATGTAGCAGCCAAGCGTATTATGCAAACCAGCCCTGAAATAAAAGCAAAGTTGATCCAACAATTTGGTACGGATATTTATAACGAGTCTGGATTGGATAAAGAAAAATTAGCCAGCATTGTTTTCGATGATCCTTTCCAATTACAATTACTCAACGCCATTGTGCATCCTGTAACTATTCAAGCTGCAAAAGATTGGGCAGCAAAACAAACAAGTCCATACGTGATTAAAGAAGCGGCATTAATTTTTGAATCGGGCGCGGCAGATGGATTATTGAAAGTGATTGGTGTGACAGCGCCTTTGTCACTTAGAATACATAGGGTGATGCAAAGAGATGGCATCACAAAAGAGCAAGTAGATGCGCGCATGCGCAATCAAATTTCGGATACCATTAAAATGCGCTTATGCGATTATGTGATTGAGAATAACAATCAACAAATGGTCATTCCACAAGTCTTAGCAATAGATAAAGCTATCCGATCGGCTTTATAATTTTATAACACCAACGTTTCAATCTTCCTTCAAAATCAAATGGCGTAGTGGCTTTGGTGATGTCTTTAATTTGCGAACTCTTTAATTGTTCAGCATCAATAATGAACTGCGTAAAATTGGTGCTAAAATATAAAATACCACCAGGCTTCATCGCTTTCAGCATATCATTGATTAATTCCACATGGTCTCTTTGAATATCTAAAATATCCTTCATTCTTTTACTATTGCTAAAAGTAGGAGGATCCATCACCACTAGATCATAAAAATTAACTGGCAATGTTTTTAAATATTGTTTGACATCTGCATGAATAAATTGATACGCCGACGAAGGGGCTATTTGATTGAGTTTAAAATT
>CAMCQV010000107.1 GCA_945877085.1 Chitinophaga pinensis | reverse complement strand
ACATATAAAACCACTTTGTTTGGGTGGATGCGTTTTACATCGTTTCCAATTGCTTGCGCCAAATGTGTTTTTCCTAAGCCTACCCCACCATAAATCACCAATGGGTTAAATGAATTGGCACCCGGCTTTTCTGCCACTGTTTTACCAGCACGACGGGCAACCCTATTACAATCTCCCTCAATGAATGAATCAAATGTGTAATTATGATTTAATTGAGGATCAATCTGCATTTTCTTCAACCCTGGAATCACAAAAGGATTCTTCACGGGGCTGTCAATCACCAACGGGAAATTCATCTCGTTGTTATTGTATGTTTTCATGCCACTTGCAGGCAAATCCATAGAACCTTTATTCTTGGAACCATTCGCGCCACTATCCACCATAATACGGTACTCTAATCTAGCTTCCTTCCCAAGCTCACGCTTTAAGGTTTTTGCTAGAAGGTTCACGTAATGTTCTTCAATGTATTCGTAGAAAAATTGGCTAGGCACCTGGATCATTAAGACCTGGTCTTTTAATTCAACAGGCTGTATTGGCTCGAACCAAGTCTTGTAATGCTGCCATTCAACAATATCCTTGATGATCTTTAAACAATTTGCCCATATTAAATCTGCACTATTCGCCATTTCTTAATTCTAAACCTTTAAACGTTTATAAGTATTGTTTCTATCTCTCCGTAGACTTACCTCTAGTAAACCGGTATGCGAATATGGACTCTTTATGTTGAAAAAAAAACTTTTTTTTTTGGTTTTTTTTACATGTAGCATAAATGCCAATAAATAGGGGCTTCTCTCGACTCAGTCAGGCGTTCAAGTTATATATTTTTTCTTAAAAAAGGGTATTTTATCCACTTATTTTTTTTCTAATACAATAATTAAAATAGGCCTATTTTTTGGCCAGAAATTGTTTTAATTCAGCACCAAAGAGTTATGGGCAATAATCGCTACCTTTATCGCTATAAATTATACTATGAGCTACGAATTAATTGGCAAATTGATTGCTAAATACGAGACAATCCAAAGAAAAGAGACCTTTAAAACAAGAGAATTTGTGGTTGAGAAGTCAGAAGACATCAACGGCAAAACCATTACCAATTATGTGAAATTTCAGTGTGTACAAGACAGAACTGCTATGCCCGACCGTTTCAATATTGGGGATACAGTGAAAGTGCTCTTTAATATCAAAGGTTCCAAGTGGAACAAAGACGGAAAAGACAATTATATCACCAATTTAGACGCTTGGAGAATGGAAGCAGTTGCCCTTGGTGGTAATGAAGCACCTTCTGATGCTGGCGCCTATTTTGATATGCCTGCTGGCGATCCAGCGGAGGGCAGCGACGACTTGCCTTTCTAGATTATTAGGTGGTCAATTGATACCCCTCAAACCGCATTTTTTTTAGGATAAACACCTAACCCCTATGCAATCAACGATACAACTAAGAATTAGTCCAGCCGACGCAGCCAATGCGTCGGTTTTATTAGTAGCTATAGCCCAAAATCTTGGCCGCTCAAGTAGCCAGATCAATGGTTATCATATTTTGAAGCAATCCATCGACGCCAGAAGCCGTCAACAAGTATGGATCAACCTCAGCCTTCAGGTATTTATAGAAGAACCCGTTTCGGACCGACAGATTGAACCCTACCACTTCCCTGTACTCCCAAAAAATGCAAAAGAAGTCCATATTATTGGTGCTGGCCCTGCCGGTTTATTCGCAGCCCTTGAATGCATTCAATTAGGCCTAAAGCCAATTGTCATTGAAAGGGGGAAGGATGTGCGCAGTAGACGTAGAGACCTGGCTAAATTAAACAAAGAAGGCATTGTTGATCCCGAAAGCAATTATTGCTATGGAGAAGGAGGCGCTGGTACTTATAGTGATGGTAAATTATACACTAGAAGTAATAAGAGAGGCAGTATTGATAAGATCTTACGCCTATTTTATCAGTTTGGCGCAGACGAAACTGTTTTGTACCAAGCCCATCCGCATATTGGCACCAACAAACTACCACAAATTATTACTGCCATGCGCCTTCAAATTGAAGCATCTGGCGGTCAAGTATTGTTTGAAAAAAAATTAGTGGATTTTGATATCGAAGAAGAGGAAATTAAACGTATTCATTTTGCAGATGGGGAAAGCTTCCAAGTGGAGGCCTTGCTTTTAGCAACTGGTCATTCTGCTCGTGATATTTTTGAATTGTTTTATCAAAAAAAGGTGCTGATTGAATCAAAGCCTTTTGCCTTGGGTGTGCGCGTAGAACATCCGCAACAAGTGATTGATCAAATACAATACCATTGCTTAACAAGAGACCCTAACCTTCCTCCAGCAGCATACAGTTTGGTGGAGCAAGTGAACGAACGCGGTGTATTTAGTTTTTGTATGTGTCCTGGTGGCATCATTGCCCCTGCAGCAACTGCACCAGGAGAAATTGTGGTGAATGGATGGAGCCCTAGTAAAAGAAACAATCCTTATGCCAATAGTGGCATGGTGGTTCAAATAGATTTACCCACTGCTACGCAATTTTTAAAGCAATCCACTAAAAAAGAGGTGGATTTAAATCATCCCCTTTTATTATTGGAGTTTCAACAATATGTCGAACAGCAAGCATTTAAAAGTGGTGGCGGATTACAAGTAGCACCTGCAGCTAGACTGGTTGATTTTTGTACGCATAAATTATCCAATGACTTGCCTGATGCAAGTTATCTTCCTGGCTTACATGCTGCCGACTTAGGTGATGTGTTACCAAAATTTGTGCACGATACTTTACAAAATGGATTCATTGCATTTGGTAAAAAGATGAAGGGCTATTACACCAATGATGCCATTGTGGTGGCTACAGAAAGTAGGACTTCTTCGCCAGTTAGAATTCCAAGAGATGCAGATAGTTGTCAGCATCCACAAATTAAAAATTTATACCCATGTGGTGAAGGCGCTGGTTATGCGGGCGGAATCGTAAGTGCCGCAATGGATGGCCAGAAACTAGCACAAAGCATTGCGGCGCAATTAAAATAAAAAATATTTTATTAATCTTCTAGTTTGTCTTTTTTACTAATCAACAACCCGTCTTGAATTAATCTGTTTTGTTTGAAGGATGCTAATTCTTTTGCCAAGTTGCCACTCACCTCTCTTGTTAAAGTTAATTGAGGCTTGCCTGCATTCACCCAAGCAGTAAACCAAAAGTCAGCAATCATATTGGCAGATGCAATTAATTGCACATTCACCGTATTGCCTAGCGCTTTGGCATAAGCTTCTGCAAATGGTTTTGTGTATGATTTTACTTCCTTACCATAACGCATTTGATTGCGGTACTTGGTCTCTGGAGTAAATTGCTTCGTCACTTCTGTTTCGATGGCCAACATTTGTGGTACCAATAAATGTGCTTTACGAATATCCACCCAAAGGGCTTGCGCAGGGTTTTTTAAATATTTTGCTTGATGCGGATTGTACAACATAAACTGATCTAAATTAATTTCAGGTATGAAAGTCTCCCACATATGGTGTAATCCTTTTTGTCCTGTTAATTGTCCGTCATAGTTGATCGTTGTATGTAAAGGCACATGCAAGTCTGCCACATAATGTCCTAAGTCTGCCGCATAAAATAAAATGCTGTCTTTGTTTTTAGATTTGAATGCAGCAGTTAAATTATCTAATTGAACCATCGCATTGTAAGGACCCCATCCCCATTTGATTAAACTATCCTTACCATATTTTTTTACAGCAGCATCCCAATCCACTGGCATTTCATTTGCTGCATTTGGACCATATGCTTCTAAGTCAATAAAGTGCTTGGTATCCTCTGTTTTATCCTTATTTCTTCTGATGTCTGGACGCGGCGCATTTGCCACTAAATTGTCCATATCCGTGTAGAAAAAACTACGCATTGGTTCTGGTAAATTATAGACTGCAATTTGGTGGATGGTACGGTGTACCAGGAATCCCCAACTTGAAAGACCTACCAAGGCCACCAATAAAAAAACATTGCGTACCGATTTTTTTGAGCACATAATCTAAATATTTAGACAAATATAACCCAATATCCCGAGCATACATTCGCTTAACTCGCCCATTTGCCCGTTCGTAATAAATGAGGCCCCGAAAATTCTAAATTCAATATAACTTTACATCAAATTCAATTTCATGGAGCCATTATTAAGTTTATCCCATTTGGTGAAACATTATGCCACACAAAAAGCGGTGGATGATATTAGTTTCGACATACAAAAAGGCAGCATTTTTGGTCTACTCGGGCCCAATGGTGCAGGTAAAACAACCCTACTAAGAATGATCACTGGCATCTTTTACCCAGATGGTGGCGAGATCAAATTAGATGGCAAAAAATTTGACCCCTTATTAGATATCCGTGAGATTGGTTATATGCCCGAAGAAAGAGGCCTTTATAAAAAGATGAAGATTGGTGAACAAGCTTTGTACTTAGCACAACTAAGAGGATTATCCAAAGCGGATGCGATGGAGAAAATCAAATACTGGTTCGAGAAATTTGAAATGCAAAGCTGGTGGAATAAAAAAGTAGAAGATTTAAGTAAAGGGATGAGCCAGAAATTACAATTTGTGATCACTGTTTTGCACGAACCTAAATT
>CAMCQV010000106.1 GCA_945877085.1 Chitinophaga pinensis | reverse complement strand
TGGGGTACGGCCCATGCCTTATTGTGCACAAAGGGTGTGGTGAATGAACCATTTGCTGTGATCAATGCAGATGATTATTATGGACAGGAAGCATTTGTAGAAGCTTATACTTTTTTAACCACAACATGTTCCGAAAAAGAATATTGTATCCTGGGTTATGAACTTTCAAATACATTAAGTGAAAACGGCACAGTGAGTAGGGGTGTATGTAGTTTAGACGCAGCAGGATATTTAACTACCATCAACGAGCGTACTAAAATTTACAGAAAGGAAGGCGCTGGTATTGTATTTGAAGAAGATGGCATTGAAACACCACTTCAAGAAGACACAAGAGTGAGTATGAATTTTATGTGTTTTGCACCAGGCTTTATTGATTTATGTGCTTCTGAATTCAAACTATTCTTAGCAAGAGAAGGGCAGGCATTAAAATCAGAATTTTATATTCCTTTTGTAGCAGGCAGATTCAAAGCATTGGATTTAGGCGCTGTCAAAGTAATCCCAACGAATGCAAAATGGTTTGGTGTAACGTATAAAGAAGATGCCCCAGGCGTAAAAGCGAGTATAGATGCATTGGTCGCATCAAATGTGTATCCTACCAATCTTTGGGGGTAATGAATAAATACTTTATCGCTTTCTACAACTTTTAAAGACTAGTTAAAAGCACGAACGCTATAGATGTAATTCTTGAAGTTGTTGATCTGTGCTTTGCGGTTCTTAGATCCTTTTACTTTTTGCTTGTTCAATTTCACATTGAGGTCTTTGGTTAATTCATTTTCCTCCAATGTTTGAACCAAATCAAATAATTTGTCAGACTTTATAGCAAATGCTACGCCTTCGGCTAGCTTTTGTCTACTGCTCATGATACCAATTAATTCATTCTTTTCGTTGAAAACAGGTGCGCCAGAATAACCAGGGTTAGCACTAATCTGAATCTGGTAAGTATTACTATCCCCGTTGTATCCAGTTTGAGCACTTAAGTAGCCTTTACCGTATACAATATCGTTGTCATTTCTTGGGAAACCTAATGTAAAAATATCTTCCCCTAAATCACTTGACTTTTTACGAATGGTGAATGGTAAAGCTTTTGCTTGTTTGTAATCTTCATCTTCGATTTTCAATAAAGCTAAATCTGAATTTTTATCGCTGTATACAATGGTTGCCTTAAATTCTTGTCCTAAACTATTTACAACGATCGCGCCTTCTCCTTTTAAGACATGCGCGTTGGTAATCACAAAACCTTTGGTATCAATTAAAAAGCCAGAACCTCCGCTTACTAATTTTGCATTCTCAGGTACCTTTGTTTTTACTTCGTTCAATAAATGGCTTTGTACCTTTTGATTTCGTTCAATTTTCTCAACAGCCTTGCTTAATTCTAAAATTTGATTCCCATTAATTGTAGGGAAAAAGAAAAGCATCATAGCAGATGTAAACAATGCAATAAATCCGCCCACAGAGGCTGCAATGGCAGTGACTTTTTTATATTTAGTCCAAAGTTGAATCACTCTAGATGAAGTAGATTCTGTTGCTTCAGGTGCCCATGTACCTGCATCCAATAATTGATTGAATACTTGCTTATTTAGTTTTGAGAAATTTTTACGATTTACATAAATATCCATTTCTCTTATGAACATCGCATGTTCTATCACCATCTGATCAATCTCAGGCGTAGCTTTACGCATAGCCTCAAATTGAGTATGCTCATCAACTGACATGTCGCCTGTCAAATATTGTTCTATCGCCTCCTGTAATTGAATGTCGTCCATATGGTTATTCTCCTATATTGTATTGCGCGAAAAAGAGTTTCTTTAAACGCATCAAACATTTATATTTTTGGTTCTTGGCATTGTCTGCATTGGTATATCCAAACTGACTTGCTAGTTCCTGCATTCCTTTCTTATTTAAATAATACCCTTCCAACAAACTTTTACATGGTTCACCGAGACTATTTAAGGCGCGGTCCATAATGGCAAAAGCAGCATCTTTTTTCTCAAACTGATCCAAATCTTCTTCGACCGAGATCGTTTCTTCTTGCGAACTGAGCGGGGCACTATATTTTCCCATTTGTTGTAGCCTTTTTAACCAAAGGTTTTTACAGATTGAGAATAAATAGGTTTTAATTTGACAGGAAAGGGTAAAATGTTCTAATTGTACTTTTTCGTACAAAGTGATCATTGCTTCCTGAAAAATATCCCTTGCGTCATCAAAAGAGCCATTGTTATTGGTAACAAAGTGCTGAATCATACTAAAATGACTTTTGTAGAGGGTTTCCACCGCCTTGGAGTCATTTTGGGCTAACCCTTTTAAAAGGGCTTGTTCGTTGAGTTCAGCTTTCAAGAGATTAATACGATTAGGGTACAAAAGTAACCCAACTAGGCTAAAAATGGCTTGTTTTTAAATATTTTACAAATTCAAGGTTACCTTTTATCAGATGGCGTATTAAGAGTATCATTTAAACATTAAACTCATTCTAATGAAAAAAGTATTCGCAATCTTCGCTATCGCTGCTTTAACTGCTTGTGGTGGTGCTTCTACTGAAGCTACAACTGATTCTGCTGCTGCAACTGTTGATACAGCTGTAGTTGCTGTTGATTCTGCTGCTGTTGCAACTGATTCAACTGCTAATGATTCTGCTGCTACTAAGTAGTAGTCAATCAAAAATTGATTAAAGGCACTTTGTGAAAGCATAGTGCCTTTTTTGTTTGATAGGAGCTATTCAATTTGGAATGTTCTTACGAATAGTTGTTAGTAAAATGTAAAAAACTTTGTTGTTTCAGCCTATTTTAGGCACTTTTAGCCTATCTTTGGGGCACGATGAAAGCAAATAGCAACTGGTTTTACTTTTTCTTTTATTTCTACTTTAACCAAAGTAGCCGGGTAGTATTTGTAAAAGCATAAACGAAATAACTAAATATACCATCCCGGCTCAAATAGCCGGGATTTTTTATTAAATAAACAGGGTCAACAACAAGGATAGATTGAAGGATGCAAAAAAAAGTGACGATACAAGGATACGAGGGCAGTTTTCACCAAGTGGCTGCAAGGCAGTTTTTTGGTAAAGACGTGGACGTGATTCCATGTGCCACTTTTAGAGATGTGGTTCGAATTGGGGAAGATGCGAAGCAATCAGATGGTGCAGTCATGGCCATGGAAAACTCTATCGCAGGAAGTATCCTTCCTAACTATAATTTGTTACAAAAAAGCAAATTACAAGTGATAGGTGAAGTCTACTTGTCGATTAGTCAAAACCTATTGGTGTATCCTGGTGTAAAACTGGAAGACATCAAAGAAGTGCATAGTCATCCAATGGCTATCCTTCAGTGTTTGGATTATTTGGAAAACCAAGATTGGAAATTAGTGGAGACAGAAGACACGGCTTTGAGTGCAAAACAAGTACGTCAACATAAGAGCAAACATATTGCTGCAATTGCCAGTAAGTTGGCTGCACAATTATTTGAACTAGATGTGATCATGCCAGATATCCATACTTTAAAAAACAATATCACGCGTTTTTTAATCATGGTGCCTGTAAAACAAAAAATAGAAATAGCGGATGCCAATAAAGCCTCTATCTATTTTCAAACAGACCACTCAAAAGGTATTTTATCCAAGGTATTGGCTAAGATAGCACAGGGTGGGGCGAACTTAAGCAAATTACAAAGTATGCCAATACCAGGCAGTACTTTCAAATATGGTTTTTATGCAGACATTGAGTTTGAGCAAAAAAAACAATTGGATAAATTATTGGTGGATTTAAAATTGATGACCAATAGTTTTAAAGTATTTGGATTGTACAAAAAAGGTAAAGTTGTAAAAGGATAAGTATGAATTGGACGGTAGCAAAAAGATTGGATGGGATTGGAGAATATTATTTTTCAACCAAATTGCGCGAAGTTGATGAACTCAACAGAGCAGGCAAGCAAATTATCAATTTAGGTATTGGTAGTCCAGACTTGCCACCGCATCCAGATGTGGTTAAAACTTTGCAAGAAGAAGCAAGCAAAGACAATCAACATGCTTACCAATCATACAAAGGTGTTCCGGCTTTAAGAGAAGCCATCGCCGCATGGTATCAAAAATATTTCAAAATAGAAGGCATCAATCCAGCTACAGAAATATTACCACTATTAGGAAGTAAAGAAGGGATCATGCATATCTGCATGACCTATTTAAATGAAGGAGATCAGGTGTTAATCCCTAATCCTGGTTATCCTACTTATACAAGTGCAGTTAAATTAGCGGGTGGCACTCCGCTTTATTATGAGCTAACTGCCGAAAACAGTTGGGCGCCTGACTTTGAAAATTTAGAAAAATCAGATTTATCAAAGGTCAAGTTGATGTGGGTAAACTATCCACATATGCCAACAGGACAAAGTCCAACCAAAGCGCTTTTTGAGCAATTGGTTGCCTTTGGGAAGAAGCATCAAATATTGATTTGTCATGACAATCCTTATGCGTTTACCTTAAACAATCAACCTGAAAGTTTATTGTCTATTGAGGGTGCAAAAGAGGTGGTGATCGAATTAAACTCTCTGAGTAAAAGCCAAAACATGGCAGGGTGGAGAGTCGGCATGTTAATTGCTGCCGAAGACAGAATCAATGAAATACTTAGGTTTAAATCCAATAT
>CAMCQV010000105.1 GCA_945877085.1 Chitinophaga pinensis | reverse complement strand
AAAATGAAGGAACTGAATAAAGTGAATCGTCCTTTATTGACTGAAGTACCAAAAATTAAAGAATTATCTGGTGCTGAATTAAAATCTGCTACTGATAACGGCATCAAATTAATTGATACTAGAAATAAATTAGATTTTCAAAATGGTTTTATACCCGGAAGCATCAATATTCAAGGCAATAATTCATTTGCTACATGGATGGGCTGGTTTGTTTCTTATGACGAAAAATTTATTTTAATTGCTGAGCCAAATCAAGTAGACGACTTAACAAGAAAATTAATGCGCATAGGCTTAGATAACATTTTTGGTTTTGTAGATGCGTCTAAGGTTGCTCAAGTTTATGCAGGCAATTTGTCAAAGTCTAATATGGTAACGATTGATACAGTAAAGGCAAATAAAGACGCAGAAATTATTGACATAAGAGGCGTTGCTGAATTTAATAGTGGACATATCACAGGCGCAAAAAATGTATTTGTTGGTACCTTATTACAAAACTTGGATAAAGTACCAAAAGACAAGCCAGTGATTATACATTGTCAAGGTGGAGATAGAGCAGCAATTGGTTATTCTTTATTGATGAAAGAGGGCTATACTAATGTTATGAACTATAGTGGCGGTATTAATGAGTGGGTTAAAGAACAACAACCTCTTGTTAGCTAATTAATATTTATGGAAACTGAAATATTGGCTCGTATTCAATTCGCTTTTACGGTGGCGTTTCATTATATCTACCCACCTTTAAGCATTGGCTTGGGACTTATTTTAGTGATTATGGAGGGCATGTACCTTAAAACAGGATTGCAGCATTATAAAAATATGACGCAGTTTTGGATTAAGGTATTTGCCCTTATTTTTGGTATAGGCGTAGCGACGGGTATTGTAATGGAATTTGAATTTGGAACAAATTGGGCTGCTTATTCAAAATATGTTGGTGATATTTTTGGAAGCGCCTTGGCTGCAGAAGGCATTTTTGCTTTCGCTTTGGAAAGTGGCTTTTTAGGTGTCTTATTATTTGGATGGAATAGGGTTTCTCCTAAAGTGCATTATTTATCTACTATCATGGTATTCTTGGGTTCCATGTTTAGTGCTGTATGGATTGTTGTTGCAAATAGCTGGCAACAAACACCAGCAGGCTTTCATATTGTTGGCGAAGGGATGAAGGCAAGAGCAGAAATCACGGACTTCTGGGCGATGGTTTTTAATCCATCTAGCATGGATCGTTTAACACATGTTTGGATAGGATCCTTTTTATCAGGAGCATTTTTGGTATTAAGTGTGAATGCTTATTATATTCTTAGAAAAAAACATTTAGAAATTGCTAAGCCTTCATTTAAAATTGCTTTATTCATTGCCACGTTTTTTTCTTTTGCTCAATTAGCAACAGGTCATAAAAGTGCGGATGGCGTTGCGGTGAATCAACCTGCTAAACTTGCTGCACTAGAAGGACATTATGATAGCAGTGCAGCTGCAGATATGTATATGTTAGGCTGGGTAGATAATAAAAATCAGAAAGTAACTGGATTAAAAATTCCAGGAGGTTTAAGTTTTCTACTGCACCAAGATTTTAAAAAACCAGTCACTGGCTTAAATGCCTTTGATCCAAATAATAGACCAACACAAGTAAACGCCATCTTTCAGGTATACCATATCATGATTGCTATTGGCATGTTTTTGATTGCCCTAACTGCCTATGCTTCATGGCTCCTATATAAGGGTAAACTTTTTGAACAAAAATGGTTAATGCATGTTTTTGCTTGGTCTGTTTTTTTACCACAAATAGCCAATCAAGCTGGTTGGTTTGCTGCCGAAATGGGCAGACAGCCATGGGTGGTTTACGGCTTATTAAGAACATCTGATGCATTGTCTAAGACAGTGAAAGCAAATCAGATTGTTTTTTCATTGATACTTT
The DNA here is from genome assembly GCA_945877085.1 of Chitinophaga pinensis. GTDB lineage: Bacteria > Bacteroidota > Bacteroidia > Chitinophagales > Chitinophagaceae > Sediminibacterium > Sediminibacterium pinensis_G. The sequence goes on along the minus strand of CAMCQV010000105.1, from coordinate 2,732 downwards.
TTGGGCTTGTATATTTAACACTTTTTGCATTGTTTATTTATTTATTGAATAAGAAAATCAAACACGGTCCTGTGTCAGCTCATGAAACAGGGGATATACACAGCAATAGAGAAGAAAGAATTATTGTTTAATAAAAAGTAACATGGAAACATTATTAGGATTAGATTATAACACTTGGTGGTTCCTTGTTTTTGGAGGAGTCATTTCTGGCTATGCTATCTTAGATGGCTTTGATTTAGGCGCCGGCGCTTTACATTTATTTCTAAAGAAAGAAGAAAGCAGACGTATCGCCTTGAATGCAATTGGACCTATTTGGGATGGCAATGAGGTATGGCTTGTAATTGGAGGTGGTGCTTTGTTTGCTGGTTTTCCAGTAGCCTATGCGGCAATCTTTTCTGCATTTTATATTCCATTCATGGTTTTTATCGTTGGACTAATTTGGCGAGGCGTTGCAATTGAGTTTAGAAGCAAGGAGCCAGGAAAAAAATGGAGAATGGCATGGGATTTTATTTATTCTTTCGCAAGTATTACGATTGCAGTTTCATTGGGATTGATGTTGGGCAATGTTGCATTAGGCATTCCTTTAAATGAAGAACATGAATTTATTGGAGACTGGTTGAGTTTTTTGAATCCATTTAGTATCATGGTTGCTATTACTAGCTTGGCATTATTTATGATGCATGGTGCTATTTTCTTAGCAATGAAAACAGAAAATAGATTATTTGCAAAAATCACGGTGTTAGCTAAAAACTTCACCATCTTTTTTTTAGTTGCATTTGGATTTTCGTCTTTATATACTTTATTATATATTCCTCATTTGAGTGATCAATTAAGATCTCATCCAGCCTACTTTATATTGCCTTTGATCATGTTTTTAGCGATTGCCAATATACCTAGACAATTGAATAAGCGTAAGTATAGATTTGCCTTTATAAGTTCTTCTGTTACAATTGCATCCTTGCTTGCAATGGTTGCTTTGGAAGTTTTTCCTGTTCTCTTAATGGCAAGTAATAACTCAGCCAATAGTATTACCATAACCAATGCTGCCTCTTCATTAAAAACAATGAAAACTTTGTTACTAATTGCGGGGATCGGTACGCCACTTGTTGGTGCATATACTTTGTTTGTTTTCTGGACATTTAAAGGCAAAGTACAGATTGACGAGATGAGTTACTAGCATTTTTCTTTGTAAATTTGAACATGGAAAAAACACTCGAACAAAACATTAATAAGGACCTAATCTTAAGAGAGCGATTGGCGATACAAAGAACTTTCATGGCCAATCAAACCACGTTACTTTCATTTGTCCGTACAGCCTTATATTTTCTAGTAGCTGGATTATCTATAAGAGGCTTTTTCAAATTAGATGTTCTTGTTTATCTTGAGACCATTTTTTTTACAATCTCTTTAATTTTATTAATTCTTGGTTTTTATAGTTTCTTTAGAAATAAAAAATTAATAAAAGAAAGCCAAAGACATATAGGTAATTACCAAGAGGACTATTATAACACTTCTGTTGATAAAACAATTGATGCATAATATTGTTATAATTGGATGAAAGGGGTAAAAAAACAAAATCTGCCAGAAAAAATTTGCAAAACCTGCGGGAGACCATTTAGCTGGCGCAAAAAATGGGAGCGATGTTGGGATGAGGTGCAATACTGTAGCGAGGGCTGTAAGAAGCAGAAACTCAAAAAGTAAATCAGCTTAAGCATTCTAAACCATACGAGAAATTTACATTAATAGAAATTACATAGCGCGACTTTTAAGTCGCGCTATCTTTTTGATATCTTATTCCCACTTATTTTTTGTCTACTGCATTTGAAACGAATGACGTCTGTACTTCTAAGTACTGCATGTTTTGTTTTTCTGGAAGCCATGCGTTTACGCCACATCCTAAAACTAGATGGTTTTGAATTGGCGCGCATAAATTCAATGACTTCTTTTTCGCTTAACCCAAATTGAAACTCAATTGCTTCAAATGGGGTACGATCCTCCCAAGCCATTTCAATAATGCGATCTCTATCTTTCTCTTCCCATTCTGGTCTTAAAATAGGTTCCGCCGGTCTTGGATTGATCAAGTCTATTTTTTCCATTGTACTATGTCTTTTACTTTAAATCTTTTAAAAATTGTTCTGCATTGTTCAAATGTGTCGATCTTTTTTCTTCTGGCATTTTATCCCAGGTGCTTAATAGCATCGCCCATCTCGGATTTTTTGAAAATACCACACGCTGTTTGGATAAAAAGCGCCAAAATAAACCATCCCAGGTTGCCTGCCATTCCCCTTTAGGAAAATCACCCATCTTCATTAAATAGTTGGACCCACAGATATAGGGCTTGGTGGTGATCATGCCACCATCTGCAAACTGAGACATGCCATAGACATTGGGTACCATTACCCAGTCATATGCATCGATATACATTTCCATAAACCATTGGTATACTTCGTCTGGTGCAATCTCGCAAAGCAACATAAAATTCCCTAAGACCATCAGTCTTTCAATATGATGATTGTATCCAGACTCAAGTAATTTTTTAATACTTATATCTATTGGATCAATGCCAGTTGTACCGTTATAAAAAGATTGAGGCATTTTTTTAGTAAAGCCCCAGAAGTTTTTTGTTCTTTGTTGACTACCAATTTTTCGATAGGTCAATTGCACAAATTCACGCCATCCAATAATTTGCCGCACAATACCTTCGATACTATTGATAGGTGCTTTTTCTTTTT
>CAMCQV010000104.1 GCA_945877085.1 Chitinophaga pinensis | reverse complement strand
CAGGGTTGGTTGCACCAATCAATGTTCTGAAATCAGCAACAGCATTCTCTTTTTCTAAGATCGCTGCAACGATTGGGCCACTGCTCATAAAGTCTACTAATTCTTGGTAGAAAGGTCTTTCCTTATGTACTTCATAAAATGTACCAGCTTGTGCAGGCGATAAGTGAATCCATTTCATTGCTTTAACAGAAAAACCAGCTTTGATGATTTGATCTAATATAGCACCAGTATACCCTTTAGAAGTTGCATCCGGCTTAATCATTGTAAATGTTTTGTTGTTCATATCTATTTTTTATAATGTTTCTAATTGTGGGCGCAAAATTACTGAAAAACATCCGATTTATGTTAAATTTGTGCAATTATGCAATCAATAGAACAATTTTATCCTTTTTTTCAAAAGCCATTTAAAGCAGTCATTACAGCACATCAAAAACCTGATGGCGATGCAATGGGGTCTAGTTTGGCTTTATACCACTTTTTAATCCAACTGGGACAAGATGTGACAGTGGTCTCACCGACCAACTGGGCACCTTTTTTAGATTGGATGCCTGGTATTGATAAAGTGGTTGATTATGAAGGAAATAGAACAAAAGCTACTGAATTGGTTCAATCCGCAGATTATATATTTTGTTTGGATTTTAATATCCTGCACCGTACTAAAAATATGGAGTCGGTGATTAGAGACGCAAAAGCAATTAAAATTTTAGTGGATCATCACCAACAGCCTGATACACCTAGTTTTGGGTATGGTATTAGTGACGTAAAAATGAGCTCTACCTGCGAAATGATTTATGATATCATTGTGCAATCGGGTCATAGTAATCTAATCAATCTGGATATTGCTGCTGCTTTATATACAGGTTTAATGACTGATACGGGTTCATTTAGATTCCCATCCACCACAGCTTCGGTGCATAAAATTGTAGCACATTTGAAAGAAGTTGGACTTCAGCATTCCAAAATACACGAAAATATCTATGACCAGTCCTCTGAAGGTAGATTGAAGTTTATGGGGAATGCTTTTTTAAATAGAATGCATGTTTTCCCTGAATACAAAACTGCTGTAATGGCGATTCCTAAAACGGATATCTATAAATTTGAACTAAAAACAGGGGATACAGAAGGGTTGGTCAACTATCTATTATCCATTCATGGTATCAAATTTGCCGCTATTGTAATAGACAGGGAAGAAGAAAGAAAATGGAGCTTTAGGAGCAAAGGTAACTTTGATGTTAATATATTTGCAAGAACACATTTTGAGGGTGGAGGCCATGCAAATGCTGCTGGCGGAAGTTCGAAGAAATCTGTAGATGAAACTTTTCAAGATTTTAAAACCATATTAGAAACATATAAATCTCAATTAACACAATTAAACTAAAATGATCAAATCAACATTAAAATTAGTAGCTGCAATTGTATTGTTTGCAAGTTGTAACAGTTACGAAAAAGCACCTTCTGGCATGATGTATAAAATTACACATGGCGAGGGCAATCAAAAGAAATTAGAACAAGGACAATTTGTTAAGATTAACATTGAATACAAATTAAAAAGTAAGGATACTACATTAAGTTCTACTTATGGTTTAATTCCAGTTTACTTCCCTGTAGATACCGCAAGCTTAGGTAAATATACATTTACTGAAATTTTGATGCAATGTAAAAAAGGCGATAAGGTTGAATTCTCTTTAAGCTTAGATACACTTGCTAAAATGGGCGTATTACAATTAAACGAGATTTTTAAAACAAAAGATATCGTTTTGGGTAAAGCAGAAATCTTAGACGTATTTACAGATGTAGCAAAAGTAGATGCCGATTACAAGAAAGAAACTGAAGCAGAAAAGAAAAGAGAAATTGATGCGATTAAAGCGCATTTAGCGAAAAATAAAATCACTGCAGTTGAATCACCAGAAGGTGTATTTGTTGTAATGAAAGAAGCTGGAGATGCAGCAAATAAAATTGATACTACAAAAATTGCTAGTGTTTTTTATAAAGGCTATACCATCGCTGGTGAACCTTTTGATACCAATATCAAACCAAACGATCCAACTGCTAAACCATTGGATGTAAATATTGGAACTGGTGGTGTTATCCCAGGTTGGGAAATTGGATTGAAATATTTTGGTAAAGGTGGAAAGGGTACGATATTTATTCCTGCCATGTTGGCTTATGGCCCTCAAGCAAATGGTGCAATCAAACCTTATTCTAATTTAGTATTCGATCTTGAAATCCAAGACGTAACAAAAAAATAAGTTGAAAATATATAGATGAAAATATATTTAAATAAAATATTTTTTCGGAAAACAAAAAAGGCCAAATTTATTTGGCCTTTTTTTATGCATTCATTTCATTGATGAGTAGGATCGCTTCCTTAGCTTCTTTCACATCATGCACCCTTAATATATTAGCACCACCCATTAATCCAATCGTGTTGAGCACTGTGGTGCCATTCAGAGCGCCTTCTGCATCAACTCCTAATGTTTTATAAATACTAGATTTTCTGGATACCCCTAAAAGAATAGGTAAATCCAATGCTTTTAATTGTCCCAATGATTTTACAAGTTCAAAATTTTCGGCTTTTGTTTTACTAAATCCAAAACCTGGATCGATGATCCATTGGGTTAATCCAATCTTTGTAAATTGTTTCTTTTTTTCAATAAAGTAATCCATTAAGGATTTCATGATATTGTCTCTACCTTGCACTTCATGCATAGTAGACGGGCCACCGGTTTGGTGCATTCCTATAAATCCAGCCCGATTGGCTACAACCATTGGAAGCATCATTGGATCAAAATTCCCACAACTAATATCATTGACAATGGACGCACCAGCATCTAATGCTGCTTTTGCCACATTAGCATGATAGGTATCAATGGAGATAGGCATATTTGGTAAAGCTGCATGTATGGCTTTGATTAAGGGTACCACACGTTCTATTTCAATAACTTCTGTAATGATTTCAGCGCCTGGTCTTGTACTTTGTCCTCCAATATCCAATATGCCGGCACCAAATTGTGCCATTTCGATCGCTTTTTTTACCCCTGCGTCAATATGCTCCATTCTGCTACCTTCAAAAAATGAATCCGGCGTCGCATTCAAAATACCCATCACTAAGGGGGTGGATAAGTCGAGTATGGAATCCTTTAAATGGATTTTAAACATAGTTTTAATTTAAGGGCCTTATTGATTATCTTGCAACTGTTCAAAGATATTAACTAACCATGTAATTTGTTGTTATTTCATGAGTCAAACTTCTGCACAATATGATCAAGCTATCGCATCTTGTAGCGATATTTTTATAAAGAAAACAAAAGATTATGGTACAGCTTGGCGTGTGCTAAGAATCATTTCGGTGGTAGACCAAATTTTCATTAAGGCTTTAAGAATCAGAACCATTCAAGATAAAGGTTTCCAAAAAGTTGATGATGGGATTCAAGATGAATTTAAAGGTATCATCAATTACGCTGTAATTGGATTGATTCAACTTAAATTAGACGATCCAAAGGTTGAAGATATGCCTGTTGAACAAGTACAAGCATTGTATCATGCCAATGTAGATTTTGCAAAATCTACCATGATGGATAAAAACCATGATTATGGAGAAGCTTGGCGTGACATGAGTCAAGAAAGCTATGCAGACCTTATCCTTGTAAAACTATTACGTATTCGTCAAATCTTAACCAATGACGGAAAAACATTAATCAGCGAAGGAATAGACGCCAATTTTGTAGATATTTTAAATTACGCCACTTTTGCTTTGATCCAAATTTCTGAAGGAAAACATTAATTCTATGCAATCATTTTTGAAAATCCTAAGATGGACGGTTGGTCTTTTATTTATTTTCTCAGGATTGATCAAGGCCAATGATCCATTGGGCTTGAGTTATAAGATGCAAGAATTTTTTGAAGTTTGGGGCCTTGCTTTTTTAGACGATTATACCCTTGTGTTTGCAGTAGTCATGAATACCCTTGAAATTGTTGCCGGTATCGCTTTGTTAATTAAATTTCCATATAAACAAACCCTATGGTTGTTATTGGGATTAATTATATTCTTTACTTTCCTAACTGGTTATGCTTTATTTTCAGGAAAAATTAAAACCTGTGGCTGTTTTGGTGATTGTATTCCACTTACACCAAAAGTATCTTTTATTAAAGACTTGGTCTTATTGTTTGCGATTACTATCTTGCTAATTAACCATAAGAAAGTAAAAAGCAATTTGCATAAAGCATTGGGTATTTTTTTATTGATACTTTCAACAGGCGCAGTTGGATATGGTCAATACCATGTCTTACAACATCTTCCATTTATTGACTGCTTACCTTATAAAAGAGGCAATGATGTCAAGGAACAAATGAAAGTGCCAGAAGGTGCTATTCCAGATAGTGTTTCCATCCAAATGTCCTTTTTGAAAAATGGTAAAACCGTTCAATTTGATATCAATCAATTTCCAGCAGATTTTGATAGTACCTATGTTTACCAAGATCGTCAAGAAGTATTGATTCAAAAAGGCAACGGTAAAGTGGCTAAAATTGTGGATTTCAGTTTGTTCACACTCAATAATGAAGATACAACGGCTGCACTATTTAATGCAGCTACTCCATATGTGCTGATATTTTCAGGCAATATTGATGCAAGTATACCATGGGAGACACTTATCAAAACGATCCAACAAAAAAATCAGCATGTGTATTTAATCACTGCAGATAAAGCAAATGCCTTGCAACT
>CAMCQV010000103.1 GCA_945877085.1 Chitinophaga pinensis | reverse complement strand
CCTTCATTGACAATGGTGGTATTTTTGATTAAGTAGTTTGGCATAAAAAATATTTTTAGTTTTCTATATGAATGGTGAAATAGACAAAATTAGCACTCACATTATCAAGGTTAGATAATAATGGAATACTATTAGACACTTTTTTTAGATCTCTAAAACCATAGCTAAATTTAACTTCAGGAGATATAGTCGCATACCTCAAATAAAAACTTAATCCAACGCCAATCTCTGCACCAAAATCTGTGCCTTTTAAACTACTTTGATAATCAATTGAAGTAAATGCCCCTCTTGGACTGATTTTTCCTGGTCCACCACTTGCTAAATCAAAATCAAATTTACCTCCCACAATTAAATAATGTCTCATAAATTCGTTAAACCTAAATCCATTGTATCTATCTGATTGAAACTTGAGTCCTATAGGAAGCTGAATGACAGTAGATGCTGTGCTAAAAGTTTGAGATGAATCTTTGGTTGCTTTGACATTAAATTTGAAACTTTTATTTCCACTAATTAATATGTTGGGGTTTACTCTTACATAAACATTATTTGATATTTTTTTTGTACCAATCAATCCTAAATTAAAAAAAGTGGTATTGATTGGACTTATATTAATAGCACTCAAAGGATTTTGACTTGAAGCACTGGAAGACATAAACCTATTATCAAAACGATAGGAGGTATAATAATTACTTAATCCCACGCTTATTCCGAAAAAATACGGATTATTGTCATGGTTAGGACGAAACACTTCATCCCTTTGTGCTAATGCAGCACTGCTGATACATAGACTTAGTATGGCTAAGCCTATTTTATTCCGCAATAAATACTGCATATACCTAAGGTTAATTTTTTCTGAATGACTTGTTTAAACCCAACCTGCTCAAATATTTTTATAAATGCTGCACCTTCTGGAAAAGCAATCACGCTATCATTTAAATATTGATAGGCAGCTCTGTTACCTGAAAATAATTTACCAATGGTTGGTGTGACCCAGTTCATGTAAAATTGATAAATAGGCTTGAACCAAAAACTACTTGGTTGAGAAAACTCAAGAATCACTAATTTACTACCAGGTTGTAAGACCCTATAAATTTCACTCAATCCTTTTTCCAAGTTGGCAAAGTTGCGCACACCAAAAGCCACCATCGCTGCATCAAATGTTTGATCCTCAAATGGAATGGCAGTGCTGTCACCAGTGATTAATTGAATGCGATCGCTTAATCCTTTATCTGCAATTTTAATTCTTCCATACTGCATCATGCCCTCGGAAATATCAATCCCGGTAATTTTATGAGGCGCAATTGTTTTATCGGCCATCAATGCCATATCTGCAGTTCCTGTTGCGATATCTAATAAATGGTTGATTTTTTGTTGACCAAAATAACCAATGGCTTTTTTACGCCATCCTTGGTCAATGCCTAAGCTTAAAAAGCGGTTTAAAAAGTCATATCTTTTTGCAATATGATCGAACATGGTTGCAACCTGTTCTTTTTTGGCAGCATGACTTGCTGCATAAGGTACTATTTTATCGTGTTCATATTCACTCATAGGGCAAAGATATTGATTTTGTGGATGCTTTGATTATCTTCGTTTTTCATGAAAGCAAGGATCTATAAATCTACGGGTAGTTGGTATAGCGTAAAGCTAGAAAATGGCCAATTTTGTCAAGCCCGAATTAAAGGGGTGATTAAATTGGATGCCATTACTTCTACCAATCCAATTGCAGTGGGTGATTGGGTGGAATGCGCTATGGAGGAGGATGCAGAGCAGGCGGTCATGATTCACAATATTATAGAAAGAGACAATTATGTAGCAAGGCAGTCCCCCCATAATAAAAGGCAACAACATATTATTGCCTCCAATATGGATCAATCTATTTTATTAGCAACATTAAAATCTCCTAAGACCTCACAAGGCTTTATAGACCGTTTTTTGGTGTCTTGTGAAGCTTTTCATATTCCTGCAATCATTGTATTCAACAAAGCAGATTTATACGAGGACGAAGAGTTGGAAAGGTTTGTTGAATTAAAAACAATGTATGAGGCGGTTGGATATCAAGTTTTATTAATTAGTATCGAACAAAAAATGGGACTTGAACCATTGGATGCATTATTAAAAAACAAAACGACATTAGTGAGTGGACATAGTGGTGTAGGCAAATCTTCTTTAATCAATTATTTATTTCCAAATCTTGATTTAACCACACAGGAAGTGAGTGGATGGAGTGGCAAAGGGATGCATACCACTACATTTGCGCAGATGTATGATTACCCTGTAGGTGGTGCTGTGATTGATACTCCGGGTATGCGTGAATTAGGATTGGTGAATTTAGAGAAAGAAGAATTAGCGCAATATTTTCCAGAAATGCGTGCGAAAATGCAGGATTGTCAATTCAACAATTGCCAACATATCAATGAGCCAGGATGTGCGGTGAAAGCTGCTGTAGAAAAAGGTATTATTTCTGAAGCGCGCTTTTTTAGCTATGTGGATTTATGGCATGGGATCGAAGAAAAAAAATACTAGACTACTTTTACGCCAACTTACTTGGTCGCATCTGGTGCTTCGTTGTAATCACTAAACCAAGAAGCATATTTGACATAATTATTAGAGATTCTATTAATCTCTCCGTGAATTAAATCTTCCGAAACCATCTTTACTTTTTTTGCGGGCACGCCGGCATAAATACTTCCAGCTTCTACAATTGTGCCTTCTAATACCACAGCCCCAGCTGCAATAATCGCATTGGAGTGTACCACACAGGCGTCCATTACAATACTGCCCATGCCTATTAATACATTGTCATGAATGGTACAACCATGCACCATCGCATTGTGACCAATCGATACATTATTGCCAATATTGGTGGGGTGTTTTTGATAAGTGCAATGAATAATCGCACCATCTTGTACATTCACTTTATCGCCCATTTTAATATAATGCACATCCCCTCGAATCACTGCATTAAACCATACAGAACAATCTGCCCCCATGCTGACTTCACCAACAATGGTGGCATTGGGTGCGATAAAACAATTTTCACCAATTTGGGGTTCTTTTCCGTTAACAGGTAGTATGGTTGCCATAAAAATGCGACTTTTGTACTGCAATTTATACCGAATGTCCAGATTAAACAATAGACAATTTTTTTTACAGCATTTAGCCCAAACCTCACCTAAGCCCATTGGGCTAGAAGTAGAACGTGCATCGGGCGTGCATATCTATGATACAGATGGTAAATCCTATGTCGATATGATTGCAGGATTTAGTGTTTGTAATATTGGGCATAGTCATCCAAAAGTAATTGCAGCGATAGAGCAACAAATTAAACAGTACATGCATGTGATTGTATATGGTGAGTTTATTCAATCACCACAAGTGCAATATGCAAAAGCTTTATTGTCTTTGTTGCCTGAAAATTTACAATCCATTTATTTTACCAATAGCGGTGCAGAAGCAGCAGAGGGTGCTATGAAATTGGCGAAGCGTGTTACAAAGCGCACCAGAATAATTGCATTTGATGGGGCTTATCATGGCAGTACACAAGGGGCTTTGAGTGTGATGGGGGATGAGTATTTTAGAAACGCGTATCGTCCATTATTGCCTGATGTTTTGCATCTTAGATACAACAACATGGAGGATATTGAATTAATAGATCATCATGTAGCTTGTGTGATGGTAGAACCTGTGCAAGCCGAAACTGGTATTACAGCAGCTTCGGAAGCATGGTTAAAAGCATTAAGGGCTAAATGTGATGCGCTATGTATTTTATTGATTTTTGATGAAATTCAATCTGGTTTTGGTAGAACAGGTACCTTATTTGCATTTGAACAATACGGCGTTATACCAGATATCTTATTGACAGGTAAAGCCTTGGGCGCAGGCTTGCCTTTAGGGGCGTTCATTAGTTCCCCTGCCATGATGGGCACATTAACCTATGCGCCTGTATTAGGCCATATCACTACATTTGGGGGGAATCCAGTTGCATGTGCAGCAGGTAAAGCAGGATTAGAAGTATTGCTTGAATCAGGTTGGATGGATGAAGTCAAAGCGAAAGAAAAACACTTATTAGATACATTAAAGCATCCTGCAATTTTAGGTATAAAACATAAAGGACTTTGGATGTCTTTGCAATTTGCAACACCAGAAATCACTAAAAAAATTGCAGCGAATTGTGTGGCCAATGGGGTGATCACAGATTGGTTCTTATTTGCAGAAGATCGCATACGAATAGCCCCACCTTTGAGTATTACAATGGATGAATTAAAAATTGCTGTGCAAAAAGTCATTGAAAGTATTGACCAGTCTTTATAATTGAATCAATCATTAAAGTATCGTTGGCCTAGAATATATTTAGCAATCTCCTGTCCTACAAAAACGACGATATAAATTTTCGTAAATAGGAATGATATGGTGGATATCAAATAATTTAGCTTGCTCTAATGCATTGTGCTTAAAAGCTTTTAATTGTGCATCATCTTTCAATAATTCAATGGCTCTCTTACTCATGGTGGCCACATCGCCCACATCTGCTGTATAGCCTGTCTTTCCATCAATATTGATTTCGCCTAATCCTCCAGCATTGGAACTAATGACTGCCACACTGGAAGCCATTGCTTCTAATGCCACTAAACCAAAACTTTCATATTCAGAAGGCAATAAGAATAAATCACTCACTGCTAAAATATCTTCCATCTGTTCTTGCTTACCTAAGAAACGTACATCCGACTCAATACCGTATTGTCTTGCTAAGTCCTCGGCAATAGGACGTTCTGGACCATCGCCCACCATCAATAATTTAGAAGGGGTGGCTGCATGGATATTTTTAAATATTTCCATCACATC
>CAMCQV010000102.1 GCA_945877085.1 Chitinophaga pinensis | reverse complement strand
ACACTGGATGCGAAAGTACTAGGACAAAAATAACTATAAATATTAATCCTACTCCCTTATCACCTACAGTAAGAGATACCACATATTGTAATAATACAAATGCAGATACTTTAAAAGCAATACCCTTATCTAGTCACAGCTTATATTGGTATGGTATTAATTCAACAGGAGGAACTCCAAGTGCTTTTGGTTCAAAACCTAACACCTCCGTTTTAGGTAGTTTTAATTATTATGTAAGTCAAAAAAATAATACCACAGGTTGTGAGAGTTCTCGAGCTAAAATAATAGTTATCATAAATCCATTGCCGTTAGCTCCTTTTGTAAAAGATACAAGCTATTGTAATAATGCAATTTCTGATACATTAAGGGTTAATGCAACATCAGGATCAACTTTATTATGGTATGGAAACAATGCTACAGGAGGAACAGGAAATAGTATAGCAATCAAACCAATTACTACATCAGTTGGAACTGCAATGTACTACGTAAGTCAAATAATAACGGCCTCAGGTTGTGAGGGACCAAGATCAAAAATTTCTGTTACAACTAAGCCTATCCCCTCCGCTCCCGCCATATCAAGAGATTCTGCAAATAATTTAGTGGCTAACATTAATGGAATTATATGGTTTAAAGATGGTTTGGCCATTTCAGATACAACACAAAAATTCAAACCATCTATTGCAGGATCATACACTGCAAAAACAACTCAAAACGGATGTATAAGTCCAATGAGTAGTCCTTATTATTATTTAGTTACAAATGTCATTAATTTCAATAATGATGAGTTTATAAAACTAGCGCCAAACCCTTTCTTTAACCAAATTAACCTTGACTTTAATGTTAAAGGATACCAGAAATTAAATGTAGATGTATTTGAATTGACAACTGGAAATAGAGTTTTTTCAAGACAGGGTTTAAATGCTGGAATGCCAATCTCACTTGGCAAACTTTCTCCTGGCACTTATATCATAAATATCACATCAAACGATAACAAAATAGTTCAACAATTTAAGATTTTAAAATTGTAAAACCCGGCCAGGTTCCGGGCCAGGTTTTCACTCAAAACGGGTTAAAAGAGGTGAAATATGAGAAATATAAATCTATTTCAATCTTGTATCCTATTGATTATCAATAAAAGACAACAAGTGGGATGTTCATTTAAATCCTCATAATCAGGGGGTCCCAGGATCATGCCCTGGTGGGCCCACAGCCGAAAGGCAACATTATCAAGGGTTTATGCTGTTAAAGGTATAGACCCTTTTTGTTTGGGGTAAGTTCTGGCCAAGTTTGGGCCAGGTTTTGTGTTTTTAGAGGGAAAATAGGGGTGAATGGAGGTGAAGGGGTGGAATTATTGGAACCTGATTAAGATTACATATTTATGTTTGAGTAAGTTGGTATTTTTGCGCATATTGAAATACAGTTTAGTCATATTATTATTTAGCTCCCTTATTGCGCATACATTCTCAAGATCACTTGTACTTGCTGATTATTTAGTCAACATGGAATCATATAAAAAAGCATGTGTTAACAAAGCTAAACCAATGATGCATTGTAATGGTAAGTGTCAAATGCTTAAGAAAATAAAGAAGCAAGAAGGTGAATCAAATACAAATGCACCTGTTCCAAAATTCAATCAGCAAGAATTAATTTTGTCTTCTAAATCATTTTATCCAACTATCGAAATTTTCAGAACTCAGGAAAATAAATTTTTTTACGTATTTAAGAGTTCGTTTAATTCAAACTACATAAGTTCTATTTTTCATCCTCCTGGAGTTTAGTTTTTAATAAATATTTTTACTAGAAATTCAATTATAAAATTTAAAATAAATCATGTCATTGATTTTGGCATGTTAATATAATTACTATGACAAAAGGTAAATGGCAAAAAGTTGTTCGAAAAAGTCATCGCTATTTAGGTCTATTTTTAGGTATACAATTTTTATTTTGGACAATTGGAGGATTATATTTCAGTTGGACCAACATTAAGAATATTAGAGGTGAAGACATTAGAAAAGAACCCGCAACAATTAATAAAGAAAAACTTGGAATAAGTTTAAATGCAATTCTAAATGAGATCAGTAAAAATGACTCGGTATATGTTTTAAAGTCAGTTCAAATTGCTACCATTTTTGATACCCCTCATTATCAAATAACATTCAATAATGGGAAACGTATAAAAACAGTATTGGCTAACACATTAAATAATAAAATTAGAATTCCTATAAACAAAAAAGAAGCAATAATAATTGCAAAAAATAGTTTGAATGTCAAATCAAATCTAAAATCGGTTGAATATATCAATTCTACAAATGGGCATCATGAGTATAGGGAGAAACCTCTACCCGCATTTGCTGTAAGTTTTGATGGTGATGTAAATACAACCGTTTATGTATCTGCGGAATTAGGTACTGTTCAAACCTATCGAAATAATCGATGGAGAGTTTTTGATTTTTTGTGGATGCTTCATGTAATGGATTATCAAAACAGAGATAATATTAATAATTGGTTATTACGAATATTTTCAGTTATTGGATTAATCACACTCGCATCTGGATTTTTATTATTTGGATTAACTCAAAAATTGCCCAGGAAACATATCAGTTGATTTATCGATTTCCCCGGCCAGATACCGGCTGGTGGGCCCACAGCCGAAAGGCAACATTTTCAAGGGTTTATGCTGTTAAAGGCATAGACCCTTTTGTTTGGGGTATGTTCTGGCCAAGTTTGGGCCAGGTTTTGGGTTCTAGAAATTAAAATACAGGTGGTTAGATATGAAGATGTGAAATTATGAATGACTTGGGGGATTATCAAAAACTTTCCATTTATAATGAATGTTCTTCCCCCCCCTTTTTTTTACATTATTAATTAATTGTTAAATATAATATTTAGAATAAAATAAATTTTTAAAATTTTTTTATTTTATAAAGACTAAAGTCTAAAATCAGTGGAGTCCAGACACCACTCAAAAAACGGGGCGTATCCGAAAAGCCTTATGAGTAGGAAATTATAAAATTAAAAAAATGAAAAAGATTTTATTTTTTCTCACATTATTGTATGTAAGCGCAGAAACTTTTTCTCAACAACAAACAATTTTAGCCAATTTTGATAAAATCAAAATTGGTCATTTGCCAGCCTATAATGATGCTATTGAAAAATTTACAACTAAATTTTTCCCTGCTTCACAGGATGGTGGATATACAATTTTTGATATTATGGGTGGTAAGCATCATGGCGAAAAATTAAGAATGCTTACAAAACCCCAAAGTTTTGCAGAGAGAGAAGTGCCTAGAAAATATGCGGAAGGTCAAGTTGATTATTGGTTCGCGAATATAGCCCCTCATTTAGAAAGTGTTAATGCCGAAATGATGGTGTATCAACCAGAATACAGCAGCACTAAATATGAAGAAGGTAAAGATGTAGAAAAATTCTTAATGACTGAATGGACTATTTTTAATCCATCAAAAGCAGGTAACGATATAAGAAAGAGGCTTATAAAAGTAAGTGAAAAACTAGGTATTAAAACAGCTGTTTTTTCATCTTATACAGGTGAAAATAAAATCTACTCATCAAGACGCTTAGCAAATGGATGGAAGGAGTTAGATGAACCAATGGATATAGGAGCCACCTATGATGAAATATATGGAAAAGGCGCTTGGGATAAAGATCAAGTAGTTTTAAACAATTATTGGAGAAGAACAGATAGGTTTATGTTAACAAAAAATAAAAGATTAAGTAGTAAGTAAATTAGAAACATTCAAAGAGCCACTTATATAGTGGCTCTTTTTTTGAATTCCCATCGACTAGTTTTCGGGGCTAGGTTCACAATTTTACAGTAAATTTGAGTACAATAATTAAATTATGAAATACATTCAACTCACTTTAGCATTATTACTATTTACAAGCCTTACACAAGCTCAAAATGTAAAAGATTTCTCTTTGACTTCGGTTACTGATAAAAGCACTTTCACTTTAAGTAAGTCAAAAGGTAAATTCATCGCACTTCACTTTTTGTTAAAAACAGAATGCCCTTATTGCATCCGACATACCAGCGAATACTTTGAAAAAGCAAGTACCTTGTCTAATGTGATTCAAGTATTTATTAAACCAGACAGTGAGCAAGAAATTAAGGCATGGGCTAATAAATTAAAATCTACAAATAGCTTGCCTATTTATCAAGATGCAGATGCTAAATTGGCCGACCAATTCAATATTCCTAATGGTTATCAGTTTCACGGACAGGTAGTGCATTATCCTGCATTGATTTTATTGAATGATAAAGGAGAAGAAGTTTTTAGATACATTGGGAAAAATAATTCAGACAGATTTTCTTTTGAGCAATTGAAAGCAAAAATTGAAGCACTAAATAATTAATTAAAATGAAAAAATATTGTATCCTATTCACTTTTCTTTTCTTAAACATATATAGTCAAGCGCAAAGTCCCGAAGAAAATTTAAAAGCGCTTGGGATCATCCTTCCAAAGCAATCTGCTCCTATTGCGAACTATGTAAACTATGTTAGAACAGGGAACTTGATTTATTTTTCTGGATCAGGCCCAGCAGCAGAGGATGGAGCATATGTAAGAGGAAAATTGGGAAGAGACATGACAATTGAACAAGGACGTGAAGCAGCAAGAATTACAGGGATCAATATGATTGCAAATTTGAAGAATGCTGTTGGGGATTTGAATAAAGTAAGGAGAATTGTGAAAGTATTGGGTATGGTCAATAGTACCGAAAGCTTTACAGATCAGCCAAAAGTGATCAATGGTTTTTCTGACCTTATGGTGGCCGTATTTGGAGAAAAAGGAAAGCATGCTAGATCGGCCGTTGGAATGGCATCACTGCCTTTAAATA
>CAMCQV010000101.1 GCA_945877085.1 Chitinophaga pinensis | reverse complement strand
TGTTTTATGGACGATGACGCAGTAGCCACACCTAACTATGTTGAAAACATCCTTAAGCATATTGAAACAAAACCTGATGCTGTTGGATTTGGAGGTCGCATCATACCAAAATATATCCCCGCAGAACCAAAATGGATGAGCTTCTATGTTTCCTCGCTTGTCGGCAATTTTGATTACGCTCCTACTGCCTGCGCTTTTGAAAATGGCAAATACCCTTTAGAGTCTAATATGATTGTTAAAAAGGATGTGTACGAAGCAATTGGAGGATTTAATACTGCATTGCCTGGCGTAGTAGGTACTTTAAGAATTGGTGGCGAAGGCAAAGAATTATTCTATAAAATACTAGCTCTAGGACATACCATTTATTACGATCCTGCAATTTGCGTGCACCATGTAGTGGAAGTCAAGAAGTTGACTTCAGAATATATGTACCGAGTTGCAAGTGGTATTGGCAGAGGCGAGAAAACCAGAACAAAAGCCATTTCTAATGGAGCATATATCAAAAAGATCGTTGAATATATTTTCAAGTTAGGGGCAGCAATTATTTTAGGAATAAAATATATCTTGCAAGCAACCCCAGCAAAAGCATGGCCAGTGATTCAATTTAGAATTGACGCTTTTAAGGGATTATTGGGTTAATTTTTTGTAGCATAAATCATCCCACTATTTTCGCTAACATGATGAGCGTGTCTTAATTTGAAATGATTGTCCAATAAAACTTTTTCAATAGGGGCAGATCCTTTTTCATGCCATTCAATAATAGCAATATCAACATTGTTTAAATAAGTAGCCTCTTTTAGCATATCAAAAATGGCATACTCCTCTCCCTCGCAATCTAGCTTCAATAAAATTTTAGCATTTGGATTTTCAGCAATTACTAATTCAAACACTTTGTTTATAGATACTAATTGTACTTCGATGACCTGACCTATTTTTTTCCCATAATCATTGTTCTGTTCAATAGTAGATGCAGATAATAAACCACTTTCGAATAAAGTAATTGATCTTGTTTCATTGACATTACTCACGCCCTGATTGAATAAGATTAATTTACTAGAAAATTTTGGATTAGCAGCTACATTTAAATTTGCTTCTGCAAATGTTTCTGGAAAGGGTTCGTACCCGTAAACCTTTTTCACATATGACTGAGAAGCAAAGTATAAAGAAGCAACCCCTACATTCATTCCAATATCAATCACAACTACCTCTTTTTGAGCTGTATCCATTGAATAAATTTTTTCAATAAAAATTTCATATAAAACAGCCATATTTGAGAGGGACGCAACCTTAAATAGCAGCCCCTCTACTTCTACAATAAAAAAAGTATTGTTTGATTCCTTTACCTTGAAAATAGGGTTAGATAATAATTCAATTAAAAAATGCATGCTGAACCTAAATTGATCTAATTGTGCTATAGAAATAGCATTGCCTGTATTTGTGAAAATCAAATTACCATGATCTAATTGCAAATTAGATGCCCAGTGCTTTGGAAGCTTATAAAATGCAAATAAATAGGCAAGCTTGAAATGCTTTAGCTTAAAAAAGAAAAAACAAAACGAAACAAATTTATGAAGGAGTCTATTGAAGTTCATTATACTTTATTTTTTACCCATCCTATTGATTATGAATGCGTATATACCTGTAAATACATTTTTGTATACCGAAAATAGTTGTGGGTTATAGATTAAATCGTTCTTAATTATTTTAATACACCTAATAACATCTTTTTTCATGGTTGGTGTTAAGCCTTTTGCCTTAAAATAAAGATATAAGCCATTACGTACAATATAATAAACTCTAATAGGGGTATGTATAATACGCATAGACTTTTTAAAATTACCCAGACTCCTCCCTTCTACCAATGTTCCTAGAGAATGATTTAAGACAATATTTGAAAACATTAAATTCAAATATCCATTCTGTATCACTCGATAAGAAAATTCTGCGTCCACAAAATCAATAAACAAAGCCTCGTTAAATGGCCCAATATTTTTTGTCAAGGATAAGTTCAAAATAGAACCAGAAGTAATTAAAGTAAGTGCCTCTTCTGACTGCTCTTTTGGTTGTGTAAAATCCGGTTGACAATTCACGCCAAATTGAGCCACATTATTATAAGTAGATGACTGGATCAAGGTTTTATACTTTTCAAAATCCCCAACTTTAAATGAAGAATCCTGATCCATCGTTAATAAATAATCATACTGATTGAGCGCAGCATGATCCATCGCCTGATTTAATCTTTTAGCTATACCCTCGTTTGTATTATAGAACTTGTATTGAATAGAAGGATTTATTTTAGTTAATGCCTCCTCTATACCAGGGGTTTTATTTTCACTATTATCATAAACATACAATTGCTTTAAGCCTGAAACATAGGTTTGTATGTTGGCTGACAAATGCTCCATATCAGGATGATATAATATAACAACACCAGCAATGTTCATCCTTTGTATAATTTAGTCCTTCAAATTTAAGCGATTAAGATAAACCCACCTTCATTTGTGCTGTAATTATTGATTATGCTTAATTTTAACCATAAATATTTATCTTGTTCAGGCTATGAGTGGTAAAACAAATCATTTTTCGATTATTATTCCTTTTAAATCGGGCAAGAACTATCTTTTAGATTGTTTGCATTCGGTTATCGAACAAGATTACCCACATTTTGACATTATTATTTTAGCAGACAATACAAGTAATATTGATGATGCTTTGGACGCAGTGCATGCGCTTCAAAATAGTAAAATTAGTATTCAAGCATCTGATCAAAATATAGACATCCTTCAAAATTGGGGACGCATAAAGGACCTTAGTAAAAATGAATACATGACCATATTGGGTTATGACGATGTGTTAGAAAAGTCTTTTCTTTCCTCCATCAATGATTTAATCAATCAACAACCTGAAGCTAGTTTATACCATACCCATTTTAATTACATCGATAGTAAAAGTGCATTCATAAAAACTTGTCAGCCCCTGCCTAGTCGTTTAAATGCAAGTGCCTACCTGGAATATGCATTGAATGAAAAGATAGATATTATGGCAACGGGTTATGTATTTAAATCGAGCGATTATGATGCGTTAGGAGGCATCCCTACACATTATCCAAACTTGATTTATGCCGATTTGCAATTATGGCTTGATCTTACTAAGAAATCTTACCTAGCAGTTGACCCTAGTGCACAATTTTCATTTAGGATTCACGAATCAACCACTAAAACCTCAAAGGATAAAATTTTATTGGATGCATTTATCCTTTTTTTAGATTACTTGAATGCACTTAAAACAGTATCACCTGCATTGGGAAAAATCATTCAAGCAAACGCACAAAAGTTCTGTGAAAGTACGACCAAGGCAATTGCACATAGGCTATTAAGAACGCCAAGCGGCCTTAGAAATGGCTTATCCATTGACCATATGATTGAAAAAATTGCAGGAAAATCTAAAACTTTGGGGATTTCATATGAACCTTTGAAAATCAATTCTATCCGCCTAGCCCGCACTATTGAGACCTACCCTATACTCAATGATTTATTTTTGTTATTTAAGAAGATATACAAAAAGCCGGTTTTGTAAAAAAGAACTAAGGATTAAATAGATAAAAGATTTTACTGCTTTAAATTTTTAGCCTTGATGGCATATAAATACTTGCCAAGCTTAGATTGTAATAGATAAAACAAAAGGCTTAATCGGAACTGCCATAAACGAGCAGCAATAGAAAATCCAAAATAAGACTCATATACTTTCACATTTTCTTTGAGCGAATTTAAATATTGATTGGTGCTTACGCCTCCGTCATCAAATTTCACAATCGTTTCATCCATAAAACCATAGGGCTCATTTTTTAGCCTGCACATTAAATCATAGTCCATCGCGATTTTAATGTCTAGAGAAAAATGACCAACTTTATTGTACAATTCTTTTTTTACAAACCATGTTGGATGTGATACCGACCTCATCCCTTTATAAAGTTGTCCTGCGTCAAATGGCACACCAATATTCACCCAAATGCCTCCGCGCTTCATACATATTTTCCCACTTGCCCATTGAACAGTATTGTTTGTATTAAAGAACGCTAAGACCTTTTCAATCACTGAATTAGAAAAATAGATGTCCGCTGAATTCAGGATATGAATTAAACTACCTGTAGAAAGTTGGATGCCT
The DNA here is from genome assembly GCA_945877085.1 of Chitinophaga pinensis. Lineage (GTDB taxonomy): Bacteria > Bacteroidota > Bacteroidia > Chitinophagales > Chitinophagaceae > Sediminibacterium > Sediminibacterium pinensis_G. Next base: position 755 of record CAMCQV010000101.1, on the reverse strand, counting down.
TTATTAAAAGCATCTGAAATTCCCTTATCCCTTTCGCAAAGCCATTTGCGATAAGAAGGTTGTGGAGTGTATTTTAACCAATCAGCTATCTCATTATTAGTGGACCCATCTATAATATAATGTTCATGTGGCTTGACCGACTGAGCGTCAACAGAAATGCAGGTATGTTTTAAATCTCTTAAATTGTTAAAACATATAGTAATGACCGATAAATGCTCCATATTGTAAAAATAAGCCCATTTCATTACATATTTACTTTTACCACAATTACAATATATTTGCAGCATGGGGATTATCCAAAAGCAAGGTATCAAGTCGTCTATCTTTATCATGATTGGTTTTGTGATAGGTGCAGTGAATTTGCTTGTGTTGTTCCCCATGTTCTTCTCTAAAAATGACCAAGGACTTGTTAGAGCCATGATTGATATTGGCGCTACCCTATCTGTTTTTTGCACTTTAGGCACGCTCCCAGTGGTGTATAAATTCTTCCCATTTTACAACCATTACTTAGGGCCAAAGAAAAATGAATTACCTTTTTTGACTTTAATCATTAACCTTATTGGCTTTGGATTATTGATGTGGATTGGTTGGGAGAATAAAGACTTAATCATCCGAAAATTAGGTAAATCTCCGAGCCTTGCTACTTACTTCAACTATGTGTATCCTTACACTTTCTTTTTAATGATTTTTTATTGGCTGGAAGCTTTTGCATGGGGATTACAAAAAGGAGTCTTCACAAATTTTTTAAGAGAAAC
>CAMCQV010000100.1 GCA_945877085.1 Chitinophaga pinensis | reverse complement strand
ATGGCGTCTCTGCTGATATCAGATGCGATGATAACTAAATTAGGCAAGTGCCTTACTTGTTCTTTTATAATTGTTCTTTCTTGCTCGTATACTTTTTTATCATAACCGATGATATGCATGAAAGCATAATTGTTTCTAAATAAACCAGGCGCTCTCTTAGTTGCAATCAATGCCGCTTCAATCGCCAAAGTGCCAGAACCACACATAGGGTTTACAAAGGCGCCAAATTTATTCCATTTGGTCGACAATATTGTTGCTGCCGCTAATGCTTCTAACATCGGTGCTTTACCTGGTAATTTTCGATAGCCATGTCTAGCTAATGAATCGCCAGATGTATCCAAGAATATTTCAGCTTCATCATTTTTCCAAAATAAATACACCACCGCTCCAGCTAATTCTGAACCTGTAGATGGACGCTTTCCACTCACTTCACGCATTCTATCTACAATGGCATCTTTCACTCTCAGGTTGGCGAATAAATTGGTAGAAATGGTATCATTGAAAACATTACTTATCACAGAAAAATAACCATCTGGCTGAATCATATTTTCCCAAGGGATGGTCACTAAGTTTTTATGCAATTCATCAGGATTATTACAAATAAATGTCTTTAAAGAATACATCACCTGACTAGCACATCGTAGATTTAAATTTAAACGGATACAATCATTCACTGTTCCTGTTAATTCCACTCCAGTTTGAAAAACCCTGTCTACATCAAAACCCAAACCAATCACTTCTGACCTTAAAGCAGGAGACAACCATTTATTACAGGTAATGATGATTTTATTTCGGGTGGTAAATGCTTGCATAATATAAAAATAGGTCAAAAATGACGAAAGGCCTTAAAGCAAGAATCCTCAACAATCTAGAGATATGTTGAGGATTATTTGTGGGAGCACACGGGCTCGAACCGCGGACCCTCTCGGTGTAAACGAGATGCTCTAAACCAACTGAGCTATGCTCCCTAAGGGGTGCAAAAATAAGGGGGTAATTTCAATTTCCCAAAAAAAAGATAAATTAATTTAATTGCACTGCTGGAAGCCTATTAGACTGACTATCGTAGACAAAAAGCTCTACAATTTCCATACTCCAGTATTTATGTAATGGGGAAGCTTTGAGTACTTCCTCTACATCCACCTTTGTATTAGCATTAACAACAATCCAAGATTGTTGTGTCTCCATACTTACTGTGTAGGTTTCAATCACACCTTTATTCAATAGATAATTGATATAAGTTCTATGTGGAGGTACCAAAGACATGAACTCCTCGTCCATGTCAAAAGATATGATTGCTTGATACTTATTCATCTAATCTAAATTACAAAAAAACTTGAATTTATAATTAGATCCATCCTTCTTTTTCTTATATATTTTATTGTGTCTAAACTGTCTAATCCATTGTCTATTATAATTCAACAAAACTGATCCTTCCACCACCTCCTGCTAAATAAAAAGCACTTTTGGTAGGATGTTTTTTGACGATATGAAAAGAGAGGTCACTGATTTTTTCCCAAGAAGCACCTTTGTCCTTAGACAAATCTACCCCAGATGTGCCGCAAGTTATGATTCGATTGTTATCAATAAATTCAACCGATGATTTATACCCATTCGGATTTGCTAAAGCCAATTGTTCCCAAACGAGTTGTTTTTTAGCTAAATGTTTTACTTCAGAATTTGGCGTATGGAATAATTTAAATCCAACTATATTATTTGTGGCTAATTTGTCATTTGCAAAATCACCCCCAACGATTATTATCCTGTTTCCATTAGGTGAAATGGCAATACTATTGGCGCCTGTAGAACTTGTACCTTGAAGCAATGGCAAAGCCTCTGCTACCCCATTTTTCCATAATCTACTACTCAAACCTCCTGTTACAAAAACGAGTTCTTTTCCAATATGAATTAAATTTGAATTACTTGAAGCAAAAAAGGCTTCTCCAATCTTTAATTCCGATTTAAAAAAATCATTAGACATTTTAATCCATGAAGCACCTTTATTATTTGTTGTTAAAATAAAAAGATGACCATCAATTGGATCACCAATCACCGTGCCATTATTTTCATCAATAAAATTTAAAGCATCTAAAAACATGGATGTATCGGTATTTTCATACACTTTATTCCAAGAAGTGCCGCCATCAAGTGTTTTTAAAATTATAGCAGGAGCAGACACTGCAACAATGATTGCTTCTTGATCGTTCCAAGCATGCATCGCTCTAAAATCTCTTTTTTCATATCCTTTCACTTGCATCCATTCAAAACTGTTACCCTCATTGCTAGATTTCGCAACCATTCCTTTGGATCCACTTGCCCATATCACTTTTTCAGAAGGCACAGACATTGCTCTGATACTTACCCCTTTTTGTGCAGTTAACTCTTTGATTTGATATTGCGCATTCAAACCTGAACAGATGAAAAATGCACAGATAAAAAAGATTTTAGAAATAGACATGGTTTTATGATTTTTGCAAAATAAAGATACAATATGATACCATACTGGATGAGTAGAACAGAACTAATGTTGGGACAAGAAAATATAACATCCTTGATGGGTAAAAATATATTAATTATTGGACTCGGAGGCGTTGGTGGTATTTGTGCCGAAATGATTGCAAGGGCTGGTGTTGGTAAAATGACTATTGTAGATAATGACAATATTGACCTAAGTAATATCAATAGACAAATCCCCGCATTACATTCTACCGCCGGACAATCTAAAGCACAAGTACTTGGTGCGAGATTAAAAGACATCAATCCAGAACTAGATTTAACTATTTTAGAAATATTCATTAAGGAAGATTTAACTAGGGATTTATTGGATAGTACAAAATGGGATTATGTGGTGGATTGTATTGATACTTTATCTGCTAAAACCTTCTTAATTAAAGGATGCATCGATCGAAACTTACCCATTGTAAGTTCCATGGGTGCTGGTGGCAAAGTAGATCCAAGTCAAATCAAAGTCACTGATATTTCAAAAACCTATATCTGCAATCTTGCAAAATATGTTCGAAAAAGATTACAATCTATGGGAATTAAAAAAGGCCTGAAAGTAGTATTTAGCCCAGAGAAAGCAGACCAGGATAAAATCATCGTGACTGAAAAAGCCTTTCCTAAGAAATCAATTATTGGTACATTAAGCTATATGCCTGCCATATTTGGCTGTACTGTGGCGAGTGTGGTGATTCGAGATTTGATGGTAAAGGATTGATATAGGCCAATTTGAGTCAAATTTTCTTTGAAAAACGCTCAAATTATCTTTATTTTGCAACCCCAAGGCAATGTTTTGCACCGGGGGTAGACGGTTCGGTAGCTCAGCTGGATAGAGCGTCATCCTTCTAAGATGAGGGCCATTGGTTCGAATCCAATCCGAATCACAAAGCCTCTCACGAAAGTGAGAGGCTTTTTTAATGCGAGCATCGTCAAGAGCCTGCCACGAAGTGGTTGGGGTGAGAGGAGGATTTGGTTGAAGCTTGCTTCAAAACAAAGACGACACTTAGACCATAACGAGCGAAGCGAGTGCTCTTGTAAGCATGCGAGTATTAAAAAAGCCAAAAGAATGCGAAGCATTATTTTGAAAGGCTTTGGGTAAGATACCTAAAAGGATGTCGGAGTGAAACGAAGACAATCAATCCCCTCTCAACATCATATTCTCATACAACAAGGACAGATTAAACGCATAACAAAAATAATCAAATCGAACAATATTAGAACGATTCACAATTCTCTTAAATGGATTATTAAATACCGAAGCAATATTCGCAACAAAATAAGGAAAATTATTTGCCTTTAAAGAAGTTTCATTTACCTCATAAGGAAAATCAATCTTCCCTCCTAGCCTTAATATACTGGTATTCAATAAAAGTCGTTCTAAAGAAAGTTTAGCCTGTTTTGATAGTTCAAAAGCTTGTTCCAATAAAATAGGCTTCAATGCCAACAAAGCAGGATAATCGCTATAATAAGCCAATCTAGCAACATGATATAAAATGGTTGCACTATTTGCATAATGTTGAGACACATAAGTTGGATCGGTCATATGTTTATTTGCTTTCACTAAATCTACAATTAAATCAAGACTTGCTGAATCTGTCGCATTTAAAGGAATCTTAGCCATCGTATGCAACAATAAAACATTTGTGAGTACAGACAAATCTACATCCTTAGGCATTTTATTACCAAGCCAAGTGCTATAGACTGGTCTATTTTTAAATGCCTTGTAAAAACTTTTATTGGGTTTAATTAAGCCAACTCTATAATCCCCAAATTTAGATTGCATTGCTTTAGCTGTGGAATCATTCACACCTAAAGCCAATAAAGTGATAGCCCCATCATCGATGTCATCTGCTATAGCTGCATTTTTATTCAATAAGTTTAACCATCCCCCATTTGGAAAAATCTGAGGAGGATTTTTTGGCCAAAAATTATAAGTTAATTGGTTATTTGGGTTTTTAAATCTTTCAATATATGGTTTAGCATTTTTTTTAAATTGCTCAAAAAAAGCCATTTCTTCTGGTAACATTTTTGATTTAAACTGTCCAAGATTCCATAGAATTAAAGAAGTAAAAAAAACATTGTCCTCTTTTTTATATTGACTGCTGAAATAATATTTTCTCAATGAAGGAAAAAATCCGGATATATAACCGACCACTTCCTTCTCTTGTAATTGATCTAATGAATGTAATAAATGAATTCTTTTTTTATAATAAATAGAGTCTTCAAATACAGGCGCTGCATAAAGGACAATCGTAAAAAAAATACATAGAATAATGAAGCCCACCTTTTTCATCTTGAACGAGTTATTTTACCACTAAAAGATGTAATTTAGTGATTATGGAGGTTAAAATAGAAGACAGTTGGAAAAAACCATTGGCGCCCCTTTTTGAGCGTCCCTATTTTAAACAAATCACTGCACACCTCAAAACAGAGAAAGCACTTAATCGAACAATTTATCCAAAA
>CAMCQV010000099.1 GCA_945877085.1 Chitinophaga pinensis | reverse complement strand
TCAACGTCAAAGAAACCTCCTCAGGACACTCACTTGGTCCTTCATACGCTTAATCTGTTCAATCGTCATATGAATTCATTTTATGTTCAATTAAAAAAGTAACTACAAACCTCATAAGCCGGATTCTGTTTCTAAACTATCATTTATCTAGCCTTAACATTACTGCTAAAGTCTTGCTGCCTACCCTGGAACTCGAACGAGTCGCTCTCAAACGTCCCTTTACATGGCATTACAGCACCCAAGGTTTACCCAATAAAACAATCACTTGTCTTATTCGTGAGCGCTTACCTCACGTTTTCACCTTTTCCCCTTGCGAGGTAGTTATTTTCTGTGGCACTTTCTCTATCCCATTGCTGAGATGCCGGCTATTGACCGGTGGGTTACCCTATGCTGTCCGGACTTTCCTTGGCAATTGCTTACCACGATAGCTCGGGATTGTAGTCGGGTCAAAGGTAGTAAAATAAAGTGGATGTGCTTAATACTCAAAAAAGACTTCCGTAGCTCCATATCCATAGAAATCCGAGTATTGGTTGATAAAGCTTTTGACACCCTTCTTTACTTTCAATAAATCGTGTACTTCGTTCTTAAGCTTACCCGACCCAACTCCATGTATAATGATCATCGAAGGCAAATGATTTAATTGCGCTAACTCAAACCATTTCTCAAAAGCCTCCAATTGAAAATGGATGATTTCGGCATTGGTTAAATGGCTATGTCGATCCATTAGTTTTTCGATATGCAAATCTATTACAGACCTAGCAGCTGGAATATGTTCTTTAATTTTTGAAGCATCATACACTTTATAACCTGCATTTCTTAAAATATCAATTGCAATATGATTGTCTTCGACTTTGTCAGGATAAGTATTAAACAATTCATAATCCAAGCTTACTTTATTGTCTTCCTTTAAAGTTTCAATTTTTTGGAAAATTTGTTTGGGTTTGATTTTAACAACGGATTCAAAATGGTCTGCTTTTTTCTTATGTTGTTCGGTTAAAGAAAAATCAAATGAAAATTGTGGACTATCATTCACTGTTGCAAATGGAATATCATGGATATAAAAATCGGTAAAAGGGGCGATGGTCGAAGCAATAGAAAAATCAACCTCGCCTTGTGCAGACTGTTCGTACACAAAATTGTATTCAATTCTAGTTTTATTAGACAAGAATATTTTTAGTGTTTCAACCACTTCATCATTGAAATCATCTAAACTAAACTTTGGAATTAAATTCAACCAAACACCAGCATCTTCCTTACTGGCGTTCTTTTGTATTTTTTCCTTAGGTATCTGATCTACAAAAATTTTTTGAGGTGCTTTTTTTTCTGGAAATAATTTCTTTTGGGTAAATCGTTTAAAATAAGGAAAGTCTATCTGATCCATGTAGGCTGGAAACTTTACCCCACGTACTTCGATCATCACCATGTCGTTATTCATGATCTCAATGATATGTCCCTCCTCATTGCTATGCAGTACCAATATTTCATCACCCACTTGATACTTCATCAATTATTTTTTTGCTAAAAGACTATGCTTTTTAGAATACAAATTATAAAACACCAACCCAATCGACATCCAAATAAAGAACCATAACCAGCTTACTGGCGGAATCTCTATCATCAAATACAAGCAACACATGGCGCCTATAATTGGAATGATGGAGTATTTTTTAAGAAAACTTAATATAGCCACTACAATAAAAATAAATGTAAAGACTAAAAATAAAATTTCCTGATAGCCTTCGTTGCCCGCTTCTTTAAATGCATTTAAAATTCTATGTTGACCAAAATATAAAAAAATCAAGGCCAATGCAGGAATAATATATTGTCCATTAATATAAGGTAATCTAAATGCCTGTCCCTTAATTGATGGAGATAATCTAGGTAATACCAATACCCCAAAACAAACCAGCACAAATGCAAACAAGGTGCCTATACTAGTTAAATCGGTCATTCTCGAAATAGACATAAACATAGCAGGTACGCCAACGAAAATGCCTGTGATGATGGTTGCAAAACCTGGGGTACCATATTTAGGATGCACTTCAGAAAATTTCTTAGGCAATAATCCATCGCGACTCATACTCATCCAAATTCTTGGTTGTCCTAATTGAAACACTAAAAGCACACTTGTTGTAGCCACTACAGCACTAATAGAAATGATGTATCCAATTTTATGCATCCCAATTCTTTCAAAGACAAAAGCCAATGGATCATCCACTTTTAATTCTGTATAGCTCACCATCCCAGTTAAAACCAAGGCAATCAAAATATACAATACAGTACAAATTAATAAGGAATAAATCATACCCCTAGGCAAATCTCTTTGTGGGTTTTTACATTCTTCGGCAGTGGTAGAAATGGCATCAAAACCGATATAGGCATAAAATACAGCTGAGACACCCGCCAAGACACCTTTAAATCCATTGGGCATGAATGGTGCCCAGTTCGCTGTATCTACATAAAAGAACCCAAGTATAATGACCATTAGAATGATCGCGATTTTAAAGAGCACCATGAAGTTTGTACTCTTTTTACTCTCTTTAATCCCTCTGTATACCAACATTGTAATTAAAACCACAATCACAAATGCGGGAATATTTAAAATGATTCTTGTTTGACCAATCATGGGTGCATTGGTGATAGCATCATAGCCTATTCTTGCGAGCTTAGAAAATGTAGCCGGAGTTCCACCAGCCGCTAAATGTTTCATTGCTTCCTCATAACCTTGTTGTGCAGTTTCAAAATTAGTTGACAACCAACCTGGAAGATGAATATGGAAACCTTCCAATAAATTAATAAAATAGCCACTCCAACTTATAGCAACTACAATATTTCCAATAGCATATTCTAAGATCAATGCCCATCCAATAATCCATGCAATCAATTCTCCAAAAGTGACATAAGCATATGTATACGCACTACCTGCAATCGGCACCCTGCTTGCAAACTCTGCATAACAAAGTGCACTAAATCCACATGTAATCGCAGTGATTACAAATAAGATAGAGATACCAGGGCCACCATGAAAAGCAGCCGTACCAATGGTAGAAAAAATACCGGCACCTACCACCGCTGCAATGCCCATTAAAGTAAGGTCACGAACACCTAAAACTTTTTTTAATCCACTCGCATGATGTCCATCCACTAAGCCTGCTTCGGCATCTTTTACAATTTTTTCAATTGACTTTCTTCTAAATAAAGACATATAATTATTGGATTCTGTTCATTAAATAATTCGCCAAATCGATCAATGGCTTTTTTCTTGCTTCCACCACTGCAATAGCTTCTAAATGATCCAAGGCTTCTTGCATGTATTTTTGTTTTAGATCTTCTGCCCAAGCATCCACTTTACATGCTTTAAAAATAGCCAACACTTGATCTACTTTATCTGAAGCATCAGATGCCAATAAAGCATTTAATGTTTTCAATTGGTCTGGATTGGCTGTTTCTAATGCACGTATTAGTAAGAATGTTTTTTTGTTTTGCTTGATATCTCCACCAGCATCCTTTCCAAATACAGCTGCATCTCCAAAAGCATCTAAATAATCATCTTGTATTTGAAATGCGATTCCTAATTTTTTTCCAAACTCATATAAATGGGAACAATTGTGTTCACCAGCACCACCAATGATTGCACCCATTTGTAAACTTGCTGCTAATAATACAGAAGTTTTTAAGGTAATCATGTGGATGTATTCGTCCATTGAAACAGTTGATCTTTTGGCATAATCCATATCCAATTGTTGTCCTTCACAAACCTCTCTTGCTGTTTGATTAAAAAGTCCAAGTATTTTAGATAAATGATTGGATTGAATAGGTTGTAAATATTCATAGGCTCTAATGACCATAATGTCCCCCACTAATAAAGCGGTGTTCGCATCATATTTTGTATGCACAGTAGGCTGACCTCTTCTTAAATTGGCCTCATCCATCATATCATCATGCACTAAAGAGAAATTATGAAATAGCTCCACTGCCTTTGCAGCTAAAAATGCATCCGGATGTAATTCACTGAACAATTCATTTCCTAATAAACACAAAACTGGACGGATACGTTTACCGCCAATTTTTAAAAAATATTCACTAGGCTCATACAATGTAGCCGGTTGTGAAGGAAAGTGTGTGGTATCGAAATCTTTGTTGAATTTTTCGATCAGTTCTTGAAAAGGATGCATGTTACAAACTTACCCAAATTTTACCATTTTTTAAACAGTTGTTTGGCCCTTGAAGCCTAAATTTGTACTATTCAAACAGCTAATTTTATGAGAATAATCCCCCTATTTCTTATTCCATTTTTTGGATTGCTTAGTTCCCAAACCAACGCGCAAGCTTATACAATAGAACCTGCACCAAAAACAGGCCAATTTACAACAGGTTATAAAAAAGCAATAGGTGTTAAAATGTACCCAAGTGCGATCTCTTACAAATCCTTCATGACAAATACTAAAGCAATCGAAGTACTTGGTTATATAACTTTAGATGGCTTTAGAGCAACCATCATGATGGAGAAATATAGTGGATTCGCCAACACCGAACAACTAAGTTGGTATATCGGATACGGAGGGCATTTAGGGATCTGGAGCGAAGAATGGAAAAAGAATAACCCATCACATAAAGCAGGTATTGCATTGGGTGTGGATGGAATATTAGGATTGGATTACAAGCTAAAGAATGCGCCACTTAACTTTAGTTTAGACTGGCAGCCTTCTTTTAATTTTGTTGGATCAAGCTATTTTGAAAGTGGATGGGCCGGTTTAGGCATTCGCTATACCCTTAAATAAAGTTTGCACAAAAGCAACTTTATCAAATAAGATAAGGTCATCTAGTTGCTCTCCCACACCAATATATTTTACTGGTATTTTACACTGATGTGCTATTGCTAATAAGACACCACCTTTTGCGGTACCGTCCAATTTAGTAATGGCAAGTGCAGTAACATTGGTTACAGCCATGAATTGTTTTGCTTGCTCCAAAGCATTCTGACCAGTAGAACCATCCAATACTAATA
>CAMCQV010000098.1 GCA_945877085.1 Chitinophaga pinensis | reverse complement strand
TTTAACTCGACCTGTATTTGAATTGTTGACTTTAATTAACTAGGAGAAGGCCATAAATTTAGACAATTTTCTTAACTATCAGACGAGTAGAGATTATTTTTCTTTCTATTAACAATAGTTTAATTAAATTTATGCTGAAACACTTTAATCGCATGAAAAAATTACTATTTATTCTATCCCTTTCTGCTTTTTTCTTTGCTTGTAAAAAAGAAACGGAAACACCTAAAGAAATGCCGCCAATATCATCAGTTACAAGTCCAAATATTGCCCCAAATAAATGGATCCACGAAGTGATGAAATACTATTATTTATGGTCTGACAGTATTCCAGTTCTATCTAAGACCGATACAGTTGCCAAACCAACAGATTATTTTTATACACTCTTGGCAAGTAATAAAACAGATCGTTTTTCATGGATTGACGAAAGTTATACGAATTTACAAAATCAATTGAATGGTATAAGTACTGTATTGGGCGTTAAAAACAATGCATTTTATATAGACAATACAAATACTAGAATCGCACTTGTACTTGCCTATGTATTAAAAGGAAGCCCCGCCGAAAAAGCTGGATTAAAAAGAGGCGATATTATTTTAAAAGTAGACAATCAAACAATTACCAATGCTAACTATACCACTATTTTAGCCAATCAAACTTTAAAACTTGAGCTTGGTGATTTCACCGATGGTGCATTTGTATCCAATGGCAGATCGGTTACTGTTACAAAAGTAGAATTACAAGCAAATCCAATTTTAGCGGATACGATCATTTCATGGCCTGGTAAAAAAGTGGGTTACCTTGCTTATAGTCAATTTCTCACAAGCTTTGATGATAGTTTGAGGGCCATCTTTGGTCGCTTTAAAACTGCTGGAGTGAATGAATTGGTTTTAGACTTTAGATACAATGGTGGTGGCTATGTAGTGTCATCTGATTTGATTACCAACTTAACCGTGAAAGATGCAGCGGCAAGGGTGGGTAAATTGATGAATAAAAAAGTGTACAATAAAACCTATACTGCTTATTTAGAAAAAAATTCTACCTCGAGTGCTTTTGAAACCTTATTTAAATCCGAACCTAATAACCTCGGTACACTCAATCGTGTGTTTGTGTTAACGGCTGGCAATACGGCTTCTGCGAGTGAATTGGTGATTAATAATTTACTACCATTTATGGAGGTGATTTTAATTGGAGAGAATACTTACGGAAAAAATGTAGGCTCATTCACAATTACTGACCCTAATAAACGATGGGACTTTGGACTACAACCAATCACATTTCTTACAGAGAATGCAGATAAAAAATCCAATTATGGCACAGTTGATGGGTTTACGCCAAATTATAAAATAGCAGACAATGTTTTACCATATAAGGCTTTAGGAAATCCAGCTGAAACCTATTTGAGTAAAGCGTTAAGCATTATGGGTTATGTAGCTTATCAACCAAGTTCCACCGAGCGCAGTCCAAAATTTACAAAAACTTTAGCGAGCAAGGAATCTTTTTCTGATAACAAGTGGTTAGACAGGAAAGAAATGTGGATGGACCCAAAATAAATCATCTATGAATTTAAGTATACAAGTTTTTGTAACAGGTGGGACTTTTGATAAAGCGTACAATGAATTAAACGGTAATCTTTTTTTTAAAGAAACCCATTTACATGAAATGCTAAGTCTAGGAAGAAGCAATTTGGATTTATCGATTGCAACTTTGATGATGAAAGATAGTTTGGACTTTGTGGAAGAAGATCGCGCATTTATTGCATCAGCATGTAATGCTTCTAATGCAGAAAAAATTGTGATTACACATGGTACAGATACGATGACCGTCACGGCGCTTTACTTACAAAAACATTGCCCCAACAAAACAATTGTACTGACAGGTGCAATGATTCCCTATAAGTTTGGTAGTTCGGATGGTTTATTCAACTTAGGTAGTGCACTCGCATTCACACAAGTGCTTCCAACAGGGGTTTACATTGCCATGAATGGTAAATATTTTGAAGCAGATAAAGTCAGAAAAAATACCGAGAAGGGTGAGTTTGAAGCAATATAAAATTACATTGCGAAACTCTTTTTTTTAATTTGGTTATGCAATTACGGCATCCCAAAGCCTAGCGCGTATTTGCAATGCCTCAATTGAAGCTTTCGCAGCATCGTCCCACTTTATAACATCGTCTCCGCAAAGCTCTGATACCATCTCTAAAGCAAGATGGCTATGATGACCACCATCCACTTCGATATGGCGCTCGATATAGTATTTAAAAATGGATACTTTATCAGGCGATTCTGCAAAAAGTTTTTCTAATAAACGCGTGAACATGTCTGGGATTAAATCTTCTCTTCCAAAAGTAAATACAGCCGCTTGTACATGAGCTGGGGCATGGTTGACGATCTTAAAAGTAAAGCTCAAAAAATCTTTGATCGCATCTGCGCAATCCAATTTTGCAATAGCTGATTCAATTTGGACACCTGACTGTAATGCGTGCATTAAACTTTCTATGCCACTTGTAGAAGCACCCATTTGACGCATTGCTTGTTGATATAATTCAAAATGACTTATGCGATTATCAAAAGCATCTACATCAGATTCTTCGCCCAATACAATTTCATTGATTAAATACCTTGTATTCGCAGATCCTACTGGCACCCAAGGCGTTTGAACACAGGTTAATTTTTGCTGTAAGGATTTTAATAAACTCATAAAATCCCATACTGCAAAGACATGTACCTCTGCAAATTTTTGCAATTGATCCAATGTTTGGATCTGATGGTAGACAGGATGTTGTAATAAATGCGCTCTGCTTGGCTCAATAGCCGTTTTTAAAGTTTGGATGCCTGTGTGCATAAAGTGTTTTAAGGAGGGCAAAGTTAAGTAATTATGAAAGCTTTACAAATGCTGTTTAACTAATATTATTTTAGTACCTTAATACTTAAACTAAGTTTCGATAAATAGTGAAATTTTAAATTTAAGAAGCTTTAATTTTATTGCTCATATACAATGATTACAAACCGATTTTTATGTTAAAAATAGTACCGATTTTTTTATGCTCTATCATTATGCAAACATCAAACGCCCAACCAACTAAAGTCATTGCACATAGAGGTGCATGGAAGGAATTTAACTTACCCGAAAACTCAATTGCATCTTTAGAAAAAGCGATTGAACTTAAATGTGATGGTGCAGAATTTGATGTTAGGAGAACTGCAGATGGCGTACTTGTTGTAAACCATGACCCAGTATATTTTGGTGATACAATCCAAACCAATACCTACGCTTATTTAAATAGAAACAAATTGTCTAATGGCGAGTCCTTACCCAAATTAGAACAATATTTTTTAAAAGGTACTCAAGACAAGCACAAAACCTTGCTCATTTGTGAAATCAAAGCAGCCATTAAAGATAAAGTACAAGACTCTTTAGCAACGCTTGAAACCTTGGCCTTAGCAAAAAAATTAAAAATTGAAAAGCGTATTGTCTATATCAGTTTTAGCAAAGACATCCTTTCATGGATTAAAGAGCAGCAATCAAAAGCAATCGTATTATACCTTGAATCTGACTTAACAATTGATGCAGTAGTAAAAAATCAATTTGATGGTATTAATTTACATTATACCTCATTTAAAAATAACAGTCAGCTGAGTGCAACTGCTAAAAAAGCAGGTTTAAAAATTGGAAGTTGGACTGTAAATGAATTATCCGATTTAGCGATCCTACAAGAACAAGGTGTAGAATGGATCACGACGAATCAGCCACAGCAATTTCAAAAACAATTAAAGGAGTTCAAGTAATAGGACTTCTAAAAAATAATTGATTACTTATACTATGCTTACTTATACCTCGTATCAATTAAGTATTGGATCTTCCAGCCTTCTTTAAATTTAACTAGCTGAAAACTATTTACACCCTTGTGTGAAAATTGTCCTTTAAAATAAAATGAATAAGGTGTCCATACAGTGGCCATTAGCGGATCTGTTTGAATCGCCCCAAATTCAATTCTTTCATCTAATGCATTGGGTGTTTGTTTGCCAATACTTTGAATAAAATCATTGATAGATACGGTGTTGATCATTGCACCCTCGGGCTTATTGACAATTGTTTGGAAAATAACTTTATCAGAAAAACAAGTTCTTAACAAGCTAGTGTCTGCTTGTAGCATGGCTTGAAACATATTTTGAATCACTTGTTTAACTTCTTTTTCGGATGCTGCGGACCCAGTAGTATTTGTAGTTTGTGCAATTAAATTAGTTTGTGTTGTAAACAAAAAACAAATAATATAGAGAATAGATTTTTTCATATTTAATTTTTTTTTATAAATTCATTGTAATTTAAAACCATTTTTTAATTCTGGGACATGAAAACAACTAAAATAATTTATTGGATAACTACAAGTATCATTTGCTTATTCGCTTCTACTGCTATTTTTATGAATTCCAAAATGGCAATCGAAGGCACAACACATCTTGGTATACCACGTTGGCTTGGATTAGAAGTAAGCATTGGTCAATTAATTGGTTTAGTATTACTAATTATTCCGGCAGTCCCTGCTAGACTCAAAGAATGGGCTTATGTTGGGTTTGGTATCATGTATATCACAGCCACTATAGCGCATATTGCGGTGGGTGATCCATTCAGCAATACCATTATGGCAATTGTATTCTTTGGCTTATTGTTGGTTTCTTATACCAGCTTTCACAAAATACAAGCAGCAAAAGCTTAATTTATTTTATTTCGGTAAGGCTGTCAATACTAATTTTAAGAACCCATCGATTGACTTGTCGTCCATCCATTTGATGACTGCAACGATATCGTTTTCCCTATCAACGTAAATTGCATTGGTGCCATTGCCAATATGTGCATAAGCAGATGCGGGTGCAGATGGATACATTTTTTTATCTGTGTTTAAAAAATAATTCATAAAACCATAACCCGTATTTGCTGTAGTTGGTGTTAATGATTGATTGATCCAATCCTCTGCGATAATTTGTTTGCCATTCCAATTGCCTTTTCTCAAAGTAAGTAATCCGAATCTGGCCATATCATAGGCATTGATAAACAATCCGCCACCAAAATGCCCACCACCACTCACTGACTGAATCATTTTGCCATCCATTACAATCCATGCATTTTTATACCCTGTCCACGCCCATGTATTGGATGCGCCAATAGGTTGCATCACTTGTTCTCTTAATAC
>CAMCQV010000097.1 GCA_945877085.1 Chitinophaga pinensis | reverse complement strand
CCTGCATTGATTTCCTTTGCGTACAATAATTTAAAATCAAAATGATGTTGCTCTAAAATCCATCTTACCCAACCAGATGGCATAGATCCACCATAACGATCCCATAATCCAATTTTTAATGTTGAAATTTTAACGGCATCTGTAGGAAGACTTTCTACTGCAATGAAATTTAAACCTGCTTTTGCAATCGTCTCCTTGTCTTTTGATTCATCTGCCATTTCGAAATAAAATCCAAGTTGATTTTTATAAACAATTTTACCTGCTTTTAATAAATCATTGATTTTAATAAAACTATTATTGTCATTAGATTGAATCGCATAAAATTTATTGGCACCACCTGGTGAAAGCAATACGGTACTTTTTACATTTTGTAATTGACCATAAGGGATGGTTTCAAATGGACCATTAAAATCATCTAAGATTCTATCAAACTCAACACCCATTGTATATGCCGGTGTCCATCCTGCTGCATCATAAGGGCGCACTGGTGGCCCTCCTGGATATAAAAAATCATTTGGATGATCCTGTGGATCAAACATATCCAATACATGCGCTCTAAATGCTTGGTTGGTTCTTACCACATAAGAACCTGCTGGATAATTTTTTCCATTCACAACAAAATTATTGGTTGCTTTATGCACTTTGATCCCACTTTGAATTAAAATATTGACAAAGGCAACGGCACTGCTTGTTTGAATTGCAGGAATAATATAGCCTCTTGGATCTCTTAATGCTGGTGCCTTATATACTTTGTCAAAATTTTGTAATGCAACAGTATCTACACGGGTATCTCTTTTTTCTGTCTTTAATTGCTCAGTCAACATTTCAACTTTTTTAGGAGAAAGGGTCCAGTTGTCTTTGTTGCCAGATTCAATAGCAGCTTTTCCCATTCGATACATATTCAATAACACTTCGTCTTTGTGTCTTGCTGCATAATTCAGAACGGCATAATTTAATGAGATAGAATAGTCGATTGAATTTTTGAAATACCATTTTTGTGGTGCAATAGGAAAAGGCAATCCACTATTAGGAATCAATCTTTGAGGCACCAAAGGAATATTCATTGGCGTTGGACTACCAATGATCTCGGTTAAAATACCAACAATATTATGATAGTATGCTGTGGTTCTTAATCCACCATTCCACCAGGTAGAATACACCGATCCACCTTTCATGGTATAACCAGGTTTTTGTTCTGCATTTAAACGGCTACTCATTGCAGCGCCCATTGCATCTAAGCTTGTAATCAATAATGGACTATACACATAATTAAATGGATCTCTGTAAGGAGGGCCTGCCACAACGGTTCCAGCTGGGCCTGTTTGATGGTGGTTGTATAAAATTTGAGGCATCCACTCAATATATTGTTGACGACTCATGTTTTTTGATTCGCTCATGTTCATCATAAAAAAGTCACGATTGTTATCGTGCCCAATATATTTTTGATACAAGCGCGGCAATGCTGCGGTAGATCTTTTTAAAGTATCTGCGTTACGCATATACCAATTTGAAACTAATTCTTGACCATCTGGATTTGCATGCACAAATAAAATGATCGTATTTTTTAAAATATTTTTTGTTTCATCATCCTGTCTTGTGATGAGCTGATACATGGACTCTATCCATTGATGAATACCCACCACCTCGGTAGCGTGTAATCCACCATCAATCCATACCACCGCTTTTCCTTCTTCAGCTAACTGCTTCGCGTCTTCTTCAGATAATCCTTCTGCTCTTGCTAACTTTTGAGAGATCGATTTATATTTTTGTAATTGCTTGATATTTTCGGGACTCGATACAACCATCATATAATGATTGCGACCTTCTTCGGTTTTACCAATTGTCACTAATTTAACTTTGTTAGAACTGGCTTCTACTTTCTTTAAATAAGCTTCTGTTGCGGTGAAGGTTGTCAATTTATAATTGTCACCGATATTAAATCCAAAATGACTTTTTGGACTAGGAACAGATTGTGCAATAAGTTGAACACTTAATAATAGCACAATACTGAGCAGAGATAGAATACGACGCATAGTGTTGTTTTTTGTTCAAACTAAAGTTAACTAGGTCGGCTTGAATTTTAAAACAAATTTTACGAATGGAGCTGGGAAAGACTATTGTATTCTGTACAACATAATTTGAGCACTTGGGGTTGCAGGTCTAGAAGGATTGGTTAAGCTACTTGTTTTTAATAATTGAGTTTGATTGTGTTTAACACTAAAAAATAATTCTAGATAATCATCCTTCCCAAAGACCACCATAGATTGCCCCGAAAAAATATTTTTGACGCCTACGGCGCCCGTCAAAAATTGCCTGAGGGTATTGGGGTAAGCAGCGCCATTCCGTCTAATCCAAATACTGATTTCGTCATTGGCGACCTGGGGATTTGTCACTTGTAGACCATATTGAACAAGATAGGTCCCTGATTTTACAACAAGTATCCTAGTTGGAACTAGGCTAGTGTTAAGTCCAATTGCGGTTTGATTTAGACCAATGGTATCGCGCCATTTGACTGCTGTGGCTGTATTGGCCAATGCCATTTGTCTTGCCGTATCTGCAAATGCACCAAAATGTATTTCAACTGGCAAGAACCCTAAGCCTATTGCAAGTTCCGAAGCAGTTATTGCGCCCTTATTTAATTTTTCATTGATTCTATTACTTAAACTCAAGGTATCTTTTTTATCTAATTTTAAAGACAATGCTTGGATGGTTGCTTTGCTTAAAATTTTAAGACTGTCTGGGACATGATCGACTTTATCTAATTTTAAAGACAATGCTTGGATGGTTGCCTTGTTCAAAATTTTAATACTATCTGGAATGTTATTGACTTTATCTATTTGCAATGCTAATTTAAAGGCAGATAGATTATTCACCCCAGTACCTCCCTGTGGGATACTTAAAACACCTTCTAGGTTATCTGCCAATAGATGGTCTGCCGAAAAAGCATAGGCAGCATATTGAATTTGTTGTTGTCCAATACGCATAAACTGTAAATGATTTTCTGGATCAATTTCCACACGCATAAAATAAGTAGCTGCTGTCCAATTTATTTTCTCAAATGCACCAATAGTGACAATTTTAGCAGGCTCTGTTACACCAATTAAAATGGTAAATAAACCCAATGGACTTGTGGTAACGGATTTTATTTCTTGATATAAGAGTGCTTCGTCCAATGTGTCTTTTAAAATACTGATTCTGATTTGTATTAATTTATTGGGCATGACCACACCATTGCTTGTTCTAGCAACTGCCTGAAAAGCAATGCCCTTTTGGTTTTGACATAACCCAATATGACAATACAGCATACATAAAACGAGTAGGATAGATTTCACGGCTTTATAAATTTTATAGTCTTGATCCAATAATTTGTGTTGTGATCGAATGTCAAATACTCAGGTAAATAATATACATGCATAAAATATACGCCGCTAGCTAGTGCATTGATATCAATGGGTCTTCCTGCATAACCGCTTCTGTATTTTGAAGGATCGCTCAGAATAACTTGACCATGTAGGTTGTATATCTTACAATCAAAAAAAATTAAATCGGGCTCCTTTGAAAAAATGATAAACGCATCTCCTCTAACTGAAGTTCTTAATTCAATACTAGGATTGTATTTTCCTTCTAACCCATCCTTGGTAAAACGATTGATACTTGGTTGTAAAAAACCTGCACTAAAATGATATTGATTCGATTGATCCAAAGCCATGGCGGTCATTCCAAGATCCAGGCGCCAATCTACTTGCAAGCCATCCAATTTTGTGGTTGTAAAATGTTCAGATGCAAGACTAAATGTTTGTATAGGCAATTGTTGTGCAATCAATTGAACTGTTATTAATTTGAATAGAATGACTAAGAAAAAATGAGATGAATTAAGTTTTCGCATGGGTTAAACCTAGTTGAAATGGATACTCATTTTTTAAGTATTTATACTTTTGACTGCGAGGACCGAAAAATTTCTATTGTTTTTGATTTAAAATTTTATCCATTCAACATATTGTCAAAAATTATTAACTTTAGTAAATAAACTTAATCAAAGCATCAATGAAATATTGCATTTTAATTTTATTCTTAAGTATTGGCTTTCTTGGTTGTAGTAAAGGTGGAGACAGTCCTGCACCCACCCCACCACCTGTTATTGTGGTTGTTGAACCAAGCTTAACCGCCGCCAACGGCGTAGTCATAGATATTGATCCTGGTGCAAATAATATTTATGCAGTCATCGGTACTTCGCAAAGATTAGAAGTCAAATTGGCTGCAATTCCTGCAAGCGGTGTTACTATTGATACCAAACTGATTAAAATCTCAGATAATTCTACTGCTTTTACGAATAGTATTTCATCTACTAGTCTATCTAATCCAATTACGATAACTGGTTTTTTACCTGGAATATTATACAACCTTTCGGTAGTAGTGACCTCCAAAACCACGGCTTCTAATACCAAAACAGTAGAATTCAAAATGGCTTCAAAATAAACCAACCACTTATAAAATATTGATCCCTTATCTTTTTGGATAGGGGATTTTTTTTGTATCTTATGTCTTGAAATTGATTGTCTCACAATTATAAAAGTTCAATATGCTTATTCAATTCATTAAACGCATTCTAATATGTGTTTGTTTATTAAGTTTTTCTTTGCCCATTTTTGCGCAAAAAAAATACACCGAAAAAGATTTAGCTGCATTAAAGCAAACCCTAATGCAGACTGTTGCTGGTAAGTCTAAGGACGTACAAGTGATGGTGGATCAAATTTTTAGTTTTGCAGAATTAGGCTTTCAAGAAGTAGAAACTTCAAAATACATCACTTCTGTTTTGACAAAAAATGGCTTTACTGTTGAAAATGGTATTGCGAATATACCTACCGCATGGATGGCGAAGTGGGGATCTGGTTCGCCTGTGATTGCATTAGGTAGTGATGTGGATTGTATTCCTAAAGCCTCTCAAAAACCAGGCGTAGCATACAAAGCGCCGATAGTAGAAGGCGCACCTGGTCACGGTGAAGGACATAATTCTGGACAAGCTGTCATCATTTATGCAGCGATTGCCATGAAAGAATTAATGGAACGTGAAAAATTACCTGGCACCATTTTAATTTGGCCTGGTATTGCCGAAGAATTAGTTGGAACAAAAGCTTGGTATGTACGTGATGGCTATTTTAAAAATGTAGACGCTTGTATTTTCACACACGTGAGTGGTGACTTTAATTCTAGCTATGG
>CAMCQV010000096.1 GCA_945877085.1 Chitinophaga pinensis | reverse complement strand
AATTTCTCAGCGCTTAGTCCATTTACAATTTTTATATTGGTCGCGCCAGAACCCGTTAATGCATACAATTCATTGACACTAACATAAGCTTTGATTCTATAATCTTCATTTCCCCATTTCCACCATTTACTATAATTATCTGCCATTCTTATAATTAAAGTTCCCCCAACTACTTCTGTGATGATTCTATTTCTATACTCATCCGATTTGGCACTCACTGCTACTTCTGTTTTATTAGATTGACTAATGAATAGTTCAATTGCATTGGATACATGGATAGATGTAAAATTGGGCAATTTTCTTACCTGAACATTTTCATCATAAATCACGCCCATTTTGTTTTGAGCTTGGAGCGAAAATGCCATAAAAAGGCAGGCGAATAAGGCTATTTTTTTCATTTGTAGGGTTATTTTATCGTATAACGAAAGTCATAGAATAAAGTTACAGTTGTTCATCTAAAAAAAGCATCCTATTTTTGCTCCGTCCTCGGGGTGCTGTCAAAAGCTGAGATAAAACCCGTTGAACCTGAACAGGGTAATGCCTGCGAAGGGAAGGTCACCGCAATTCCTGCGCCTCTTCTCATAGCTATTCCCTGTTCCCAGTATTTTTAAACTTAACAATGAGCTATGACTAAGTTATTGGGCACTTTGGTATCGATTATATTTTTTGTTCCTTTATTCGCGCAACAAACAAAACAAGTTGTAAAAAAGGATAGCACAAATAAATTCACAGACAGTGTTAGAAGTCTGCCTCCTCTTGAAATTAAGGCGATTAGAGTGAGCGAGCAGGCACCCTTTGCCAAGACAAATATCAGCAAAGCGCAGATTGCTTTGAACAATGTTGGGCAAGACCTCCCCTTTTTACTTGAAAACACCCCTTCGGTGGTGGTGCATGCAGATGCCGGTATTGGTGTTGGTTATACAGGTATCAGAATCAGAGGTACAGATGCCACAAGAATCAATTTTACATTGAATGGTATTCCCTACAATGACGCAGAAAGTATGGGTACCTTTTTTGTGAATATTCCAGATTTTGGGTCAAGTGTCAATAGTATACAAATACAGAGAGGTGTTGGAACATCCACCAATGGCGCAGGTGCATTTGGTGCTAGTGTGAATTTGTTAACCAATGAGTATAATCCAAAATCCTACTTATCCTTACAAAATACGGCTGGATCTTTTAACAGTTTTAAAAATAACCTTGTATTTGGCTCGGGATTAATCCAAGATAAGTTCACCATTGACGGAAGGATTAGTTCTATCACGAGTGATGGATTTATTGACAGAGCGAATAGTAATTTAAAAAGTTTTTTTCTTAGTGGTACCTACTGGGGAAATAATTCTTCTTTGAGATTAAATGTTTTTAGTGGTAAAGAAAAAACTTACCAGGCATGGTATGGCGTGCCACAGGAATTACTAGCAACGAATAGAACATTTAATCCTGCAGGAACAGAAAAGGCGGATGCACCCTACGAGAATCAAACAGACAATTATACACAAACTCATTATCAATTGTTTTACAATAAGCAAGTCAATAACAATTGGAAGTGGAATACTGCTTTTTTCTTAACAACTGGTATAGGGTATTATGAAGAGTATAAAGCTGGAGTGGATTTTTCGGATTACAATATCGATGTAACTGGTAAAATAAACGTGCCTACTGATTTAGTTAGAAGAAGATGGTTAGATAATCAGTTTTATGGACAAATTGCTGCACTCTCCTATATTGACAGTTTAAATGATTTAACTATCGGTGGGGGCTGGAGTGTTTACGATGGATTGCATTTTGGCACTCTACCTTATTTAAGTCAGACTTTTGCAACTGCAAATTTTAGGTACTATGACAATGATGCATTAAAAAAGGAAATGAACAGTTATATAAAATGGGAAAGGAAATTAACAAAACAATTTAAAAGCTTTATAGACTTACAATATAGATTTGTGTCCCACCAAATGAATGGGTTTACAAAAAATACCGACTTAGAAATTGAAAGAAAATTTAATTTCTTTAACCCTAAAATGGGATTAACTTATAAAGCAAAAAATATATTTTATTATACAAGTGTTGCAGTTGCTAACAAAGAACCTAATAGAGACGATTTTGAAGCAAGTGCTACTGAACAACCAAGAAAAGAGCAATTAATAGATTGGGAGGCTGGATTTGAATTTAAAAAACCTAATTATGCCATTAATGCAAATGTCTATTATATGGATTATAAGGACCAATTGGTATTGACAGGTAAGATCAATGATGTAGGTGCCTATACTAGGATTAATGTACCAAAAAGTTATAGGACAGGTATAGAATTACAATTTAAATATGCTTTGAATAAAAAATATAATACAAGTTATAATATCACATTGAGTCAGAACAAGATCGAGGAATTTACGGAGTATATCGACGATTATGATCAATACACGCAAGTGGCAATCCCACATAAAAATACCAATATCGCATTATCCCCTAGCTTAACAACCAACAGGACATTCAATTGGAAGCCAAATGACAAACTGAGCTTTTTTTGGATAACCAAATACACTTCTAAGCAATTTCTTGATAATACACAAAACAAGGACAGACAACTAGATGCATTCTTTATTAATGACCTCAATGCGCATTGGACCATATTGAATAAAACAAAATTCACAATGTTATTGCAGCTATACGCTAATAATGTATTAGACGTAAAATATGCGCCAAATGGCTACACCTTTAGTTATATCTATGATCGTAATTTAATTACGTCCAATAATTTTTATCCAATGGCAGGAAGGAATTACTGGATCAGTTTAAAAATTGACTTGAAATAAAAAACACTACTTCCCCCTGAGCAAGGGTTAAATTTAACCCACTAAAAAAAGGTCCTGAATTTTCAGGACCTTTTAAATATTATGAGATAACTAAATTACTTCTTCTCCTTATCCACCTTATTGATAAAATCAATCAATCCTTTAAAGTAAGTCGTTTGATCATCGTACATCGACATATGAGAACCTTTAGGACAAAGCAAGAATGTGCCCTTTTGTACTTTATTTGCAATCATTTCCATTGCTTTTGGATCCATCGTATCAAATGTGCCACCGATACTTAGTGTAGGCACTTTAATTTTAGCTAGATCTGCTGTTCTGTCCCAATTTTTTAATACGGCATCCCCTACCACACCAAATTCAGAAGGTCCTTGCATTTTTAAATATAATGGGTAATTCATTTTAGCAAAAGCACGCACTACCGGGTCAGGCCAAGTCGCAGGAGTCATTCTTAAAACGTGTTCTGGATAATAGTAATCACTGATCAACTTTAGATAAGCTGGATCGGTATATTGTTCCTTTGCTTCATAGTCTCTGATTTTAGCCAATACTTCCTTAGGTAATTGTGGTCCTAAAACCTCATTCGCATACTTCACGTACTCAGGAATGGATGACATCATATTTGAGATGATTAATCCTTTTAAATGCTGTTGGTATTTTAATGCATATTCAATGGCTAATATGCCACCCCAAGAATGACCTAATAAATAAAAATTATTGGAATCTAAGCCAAGGGCTGCTCTTACTGTTTCTACTTCCTCCACATAACGTTCAATCGACCATAAACTACTATCATTTGGATTGTCTGAATAAGCAGACCCCAATTGATCATAGTAATAATATTCAACTCCTTCTTGTGGAAGAAATGAATCAAAGCATTCAAAGTATTCATGCGTTGCACCAGGGCCTCCATGTAATAACAATACTTTTTTGGTTGGGTTGTTTCCAACACGCTTGGTCCATACTGTAAAGTCACCTTTATCTGTATGAATTGGGATACGTTGCACGCCACCAGACATAATATCTTTTCTACCTGTAGTGTCATGGTAATTTGAACTGGCTTCTGTTGAACCATTGTTACATGCAGCTAATGCGAACGCAAAGCAACAAGCAAGTAATTGAAAGATTTTTTTCATATGCTTGATTTTAATTATCCTGGAAATGATTCCTGCCATGCCAACATCCCACCAACTACGTTCACTACATTTTTAAATCCATAAGGCTCCATCATCATACAAGCCTGCCCACTTCTATTGCCGCTTCTGCAATACACATAAATGGTCTCTTCTTTTAAGTGTTCAATTTCGTCTAACATCAAGGCTTGAACCAAACCAAGTGGCAAGAGTTGTCCGCCAATATTAAATGCTGCATGTTCATGTGGTTCACGAACATCTAATAAATTAAGTTTTTCACCAGCATCTATTTTAGCCTTTAAGTCGGCAACTGAAATTGTATTCATATATATTCTTTTGGGTTTTTAAAATAAATAATAAAACTATTGTTGGATAGAATCACGAATTGGTTTTACCGGCGCAACTTTATCCAATACTAAATTGATGGTTGCCCCTTTGACTATCATATTCTGAATTGGCATCCCTAATGAATCTATTTGACTTCCATAAGCACTTGGATTTTGGTCAAAAACAAATGCAGATGCACTATCTCCAATTGAACCATTTACGGCAACCACACCAAGATTTAATCCTAAACTAATCAACTGTGCCTTGGCTTGTTCATAGGTTAACCCCACTAAGTCTGGCATAAACATACCTCCAGATGCACCTCCATCCCCTACTAAAAAATGAATCAATGTACCCGAAGGTATTTTTGATCCTGGTGCGATGGGCTTCCCATTGATTAATTGATCAATCACTACATTTTTATTTTGATCTGGCACCATCTGTTTGGAACCCAATCTTAACCCTAATACTTTTAAATAAGTTTCGGCGCTTTTAATTGAAAACCCAACAAGGTTTGGCATATCAACTTGAGGTGCAATCACGCGATTGATTGTTAAATAAACTGTTCTTCCTTTTTTTACAACCTCATCTGCCTCTGGCGTTTGTCTTAATACTGCATTCCTTGCTAGGGTGTCTACATATATTGAATCTTGCAACTCAACATCAAAACCCAATGCAGTTAAATTTTTCTCAGCAGCGGCTACATCTAAACCTGTGACAGCAGGTACTTTTTCGGTTTCGCCATTACCAGTAATCCATCCCAAAGAGAAAAAGAAAATAATGAATAAGCAAATTGCTACTCCAAAACCAATAAGCACATTCATCCACAATGGCTTTTTTATTATGTCGTCAATGAGTTTCAAATTGCTTAATTTTATTTTTGTTCTAAACTATCTTCAATAATCCAACCATAAAAATCTGTTAAATTCCAGCCCATCGCTCTTACTTGCTGAGGAATCACACTTGCCTCACTTTGTCCAGGCACCGTATTCACTTCCAACATATAAGCTTTTTCGGCAGCTTCATCATAAATGAAATCAATTCTAACCACGCCTCTGCA
>CAMCQV010000095.1 GCA_945877085.1 Chitinophaga pinensis | reverse complement strand
TGGTGGAAGTCTAGGTTTGATCAAATGAAATACTATTTTGATGCATTCAGGATTGATCATATTTTAGGCTTCTTTAGAATTTGGAGTATTCCAATGCATGCTGTAGAAGGCATTTTGGGACATTTTGTTCCAGCCATTCCAATAAGCATCAATGAATTGAATGCAAAAGGGATTGCTTTTGACCATTACCGATTCACGATGCCTTATATCAATGAAACTATTTTGTTTCAAGTATTTGGTTATGACAATAATTATGTCAAGTCCAATTTTCTTGAATCTATAGGAGATGCACATTTTGCATTGTTGCCAGCCTTTAAAACACAACGCACAGTAGAAGCGTATTTTGAACAACAGGAACAGACCGAATTTAATTCTAAGATAAAGCAAGGATTATACGATTTAATTTCAAATGTTATTTTGCTCGAAGGGGATCAACCAAAAGCATATCATTTTAGATTCAATATTGGGCATACAAGTTCATTTAAACATTTAGACAAAAGCACGCAAAATAAATTGCATGAATTGTATGATGACTATTTCTTTAAGCGTCAGGATGCTGCATGGGAGAAAGAAGCCATGAAAAAACTACCTATGTTAAAGCGCTCCACCAATATGTTGATTTGTGGGGAGGATCTAGGATTGGTGCCATCTTGTGTGCCACATGTGATGTATCAATTAGGTATGTTAAGTCTAGAGGTACAAAGAATGCCAAAAGCAAATCATAAAACTTTCTTCCATCCAAATGACGCACCTTATTTAAGTGTGGTTACACCTTCTTCGCATGACACAAGTACGATAAGAGGATGGTGGGAGGAAGACAGCGCAAAGACCCAACAGTTTTATCAGTATGAAATGGGTCAACAAGGTAAAGCACCAGTATATTGTGATGGATGGATTAACAAAGCAATTTTATCGCAGCATTTATATTCTCCCGCTATGTGGGCGATCTTCCAATTGCAAGATTTTATGGGTATTGATGAAACACTAAGAAGAGTTGATCCAAATGAAGAACGCATTAATGTGCCAGCAAATCCAAAACATTATTGGAGGTATAGAATGCATATCAATTTAGAGCAGTTATTAAAGGAAGAACAATTTAATCAAGAATGGTTTCATTTGATTCAATCAAGTGGAAGAGCATAATTAAAATTTGTACAAGTGCAATTAGATTTCTGGGAACAAAGTTTACCTTTCGAATATCCTTTTACCATATCAAATGGTAGAACAAAGACGCATCAACATAGTTTGATGGTGCGTTTGTCCTTGGGCAATTGGTCAGGCTTTGGAGAAGCCCCAGCGATTGTGTATTATAATGTAACTGTTGCAGATATGATGGCGCAGTTGGAAAAGCAAAGAAAATTAATTGAAAAATTTGCATTGATTGACCCAGAAAGATTTTGGCATTTTTTACACCATCTTTTTCCAAATGATCCATTTTTAGTTTGTGCATTGGATATGGCTGGATGTGATTTATGGGGGCAGATGAAAAAACAACCCTTACATCAGTTATGGAATACCCAATGGGCTACTGAGGGCAATGCACAACCACCCATTTGTGATTACACTCTAGGGATAGACCCTATAGAAAAGATGGTACAAAAAATGGAAGCGCATCCATGGCCTATTTATAAAGTGAAAGTAGGAACGGAATATGATATAGAAATGATCACAGCTTTAAGAAAACATACAGATAAACCTCTTCGTGTAGATGCCAATGCAGGATGGACAGCAGAGGAAGCACTCTTAAAAATTCCAGCACTTGCTGAATTAGGTGTTGAATTGGTAGAACAACCTTTAGCAAAAGACAATTGGGAGGGCATGGTGCAATTGAAACAACAAGCTATTTTGCCCTTATTTGCAGACGAATCCTGTGTGCATGAAAAAGATGTTGCTACCTGTGCCAATTATTTTGATGGCATCAATATTAAATTGACAAAATGTAGTGGCTTGACACCAGCCCTGCGCATGATCAAAGAAGCAAGAACATTGGGATTAAAAGTAATGATGGGTAGTATGAATGAATCTGTGATTGGTTCAGCTGCCATTGCACAATTTTTACCTCAATTAGATTATGTGGATATGGATGGGCCTTTATTAATGACTCAATTAAATGGGGTAGGATTAAATTATAGTTTTAACAATCAAAATGGCATGATAGAACCTTTAATGCATCCAGGATTAGGCGTTGCTTTTAGAATGCCTTTCGATAAATAATATACATGACACCAGAACGCACTGAGAAATTATTAAAAGTATTACACCAACGTCAAGCCAATTTGACGCTGATCATGGAGAATGTGCAAGATCCGCATAATATCTCTGCAGTGCTAAGAACCTGCGACGCTGTAGGTATACAAGAAGTTTATGTATTAAGCACCGAATTACCTAGGTACAAACATTTTGGTTATAAAAGCAGCAGTAGTGCCATTAAATGGCTAACGATTCATGAATACGATGATGTTCATAAATGCGTAGCAGATGTTCGTAAAAAATTTAAAACTATTTTAACCACGCATTTGTCAAGTGATGCCATTGATTTACATGTGATTGATTTTACACAACCTGTTGCATTGGTTTTTGGCAATGAACATGACGGGGTATCAGAAACACTTCGTGGATTGGCAGATGGCAATTTTATCATCCCACAAATGGGGATCATACAAAGTTTAAATATATCCGTAGCTTGCGCGGTGACGATTTATGAAGCCATGCGTCAAAAAAGAAACGCAGGTCATTATGACGCCTGTAGTTTACCTGCAGAACAGTTAGCTCAATTAAAAAAAGAGTGGGGGTTTGAAGAAGCAGAATAATTAATTCAAATATTACTTCAATCTTTCCTGGTCTTACATTTGTTCTGGAACCTCAATGCCTAAAACTTGCATTGCTTGCTTTAAAGTAGCTGCAGTTAAAATGCCTAATTGTATTCTCAAATTTTTCTTGTCTTCGGATTCAGCGTTGGCAATAGACAATTCTGCGTAGAAACTATTGAATAATTTTGCTAGGTTAAAAGCATAGATCGCCAATTTAGAAGGGTCTAAAGCTTCTGCTGCTTCATTGACTTCTGCCGAAAAATTAGCCAATTGCATTGCAAGTGCTTTTTCTAATGGCAACAAGGAAGTACCAACTTGCTTTACTGTAGTACCTGTTTTTCTTAAGATACTTTTTATTCTTGCATGGGTGTATTGAATGAATGGACCAGTGAAACCATGGAAATCAATACTTTCCTCCGGATTAAAGATCATCTTCTTTTTAGGATCTACTCTTAATAAAAAGAATTTCAAAGCACCTAATCCAATCGTATCGTATAATTTTTCTAATTGCGCAGCAGTAAAATCATCCACTTTTCCCAGGGATTCTGTTTTTTCTTTTGCAATTTGAATCATGCCATCTACTAAATCATCTGCATCCACCACTGTGCCTTCTCTGCTCTTCATCTTGCCGGTAGGTAATTCCACCATCCCATAACTTAAATGGTAGATGCCATCTGAAGCAGGTAATTGTAATTTTTGACAAATCAATTTCAATACTTTGAAATGATAATTTTGCTCGTCACCCACCACATAGATACTTGCATCAGTATTGAATTCTTTTTGCTTGAGTTCGGCAAGGCCAATATCCTGTGTGATGTATACCGAAGTGCCATCTTTTCGTCTAACTATTTTTTCATCCAAACCTTCACTCGTCAAATCTATCCACACAGAACTATCCTCTTTTTGATAGAATACTTTTTTTGATAAGCCTTGATCTACTAAATCCTTTCCTAATAAATAAGTATTACTCTCGTAATATGTTTTGAAAAAGTCAGAACCAATTTTTTTATACGTCACATCAAATCCTGCATACACCCACTCATTCATGCGTTTCCAAAGATCCATCGTTTCGGCATCGCCTTGTTCCCATTTCAATAACATGGCCTGTGCTGCTTTTTGAATAGGGGCTTCTTGCTCAGCAATTTCTTTAGTCATGCCACCAGCAATCAATGTTTCCATTTCTGCTTTGTATGCGTCGTTGTATTTGACATAATAATCACCTACAAAGTGGTCACCTTTCATATTGGTGCTTTCGGGTGTTGCGCCACTTGCAAATAATTGCCAAGCAATCATGCTCTTACAAATATGAATTCCTCTATCATTCACGATACAAGTTTTAACGACATCGTTGCCTTGTAGTTTTAAGATTTCTGCAATGCTCCAGCCTAAAAAATTATTTCTAAGATGCCCTAAGTGCAATGGCTTATTGGTATTAGGGGAGGAATACTCCACCATAATTTTTTTAGGATTTGCTGTTGGCGTGACTAATTTGTTGGCGTCTGTTGCTTGAATATAGTCCAACCAGAACTGGTCACTGATGGTAAAGTTCAAAAAGCCTTTCACAATATTAAATGCGGTGATTGTCCCTGGCATTTTAGCCATCACTGCTTCGCCTAATGCATTGCCCAATTCATCGGGGCTCTTGCCTAATTGTTTGACAAAAGCAAATAGTACGATGGTGTAATCGCCCTCAATTTCTGGCTTAGTTGCATTCACCAATACCTGTTCACTTTTAATTTGAACTTGATAGATGGATTGAATGGCGTCTGCAGTGGCCTGCTTTAAATTTTGGATCAATTGCATAAAATAGGATTACCGACTGCAAAAGTAATTAATTAAGGTTACCTTTACGCATACATGTTGAAAGTACACGAATTTATAAGCAAATTTATTCTAGACCTAATTGATGGGGTGTATCCATTGTTTAGGAAGTTCATGCCGTTGCAAACCTTTCGTTATGCAGCTTGTGGCGGGGGCAATACTGTACTTGATATCCTTTTATTCTTTATCTCTTATAATTACATTTTAGAGACCCTTCCAGTGCATATTGGATGGCTGACCATTAGTCCCCATATTGCTTCCTTCATGATTAGTTTCACTGTCACTTTCCCAATAGGCTTTTATTTGAGTCGTTATGTGGTCTTTCAGGAAACATCTGTCCGTAAGAGCAAGCAATTATTCCGATACTTTATGGTGGTTTTGGGATGCATCTTCCTCAACTACATTTTTCTTAAATTATTCGTGGAAGGGCTGGGTTGGAATGCCACTTTTGCGAAGATTGTGACCACCTTTTTTGTGGTTATTTTCAGCTATACGAGTCAAAAGAACTTCACATTCAAGACTAAGACAGTTTAAGTCAACTGCCTTTTCTTCCCATTTTTCCATGTATTTATGCCATTTCAGTCCTATTTTAAAGGGGCTAGGCTGACATTTATGCCATTTTTGCCTATTCGACAGAATGGCATAATGATTGAACTATGGTAGTGAATTAATCATTGAAAATCAATCATTATGGGAAAAATTATAGGAATTGACTTAGGTACCACAAATAGTTGTGTATCAGTTATGG
>CAMCQV010000094.1 GCA_945877085.1 Chitinophaga pinensis | reverse complement strand
GGTAAACAACCTGGCGTGGTTTTGATTACAGGAGTAAATGCTGTCAATGATTTAAAAAACGCAAGTAGTCAACGAATTTTGTAGCTTACATTATAAATCAACAAGTATGAGATTTCCTATTTTATTTGGCATCATCGCAATCCTGATTATACTTTGGCGCAGACACCGAAATACTAAAAGAGATAACGACTAATTTCATTAGTCGCCGTATTCTTTCACAATCGCACTGTCTAGCTTTTGTCCAATTTTTTTTAATTTTTCTAAATTAATATTTAAATACTTATTGCTATTTAATCCAAAAGTAACGAGGTTCAATAATTCTTTTACTGCTTGCTTATTATTTTGCAGGATTGCATCTGCTTTATTAGGTCTATTAAAACGCATAATGCCCTGTCCTTGGTCCACTAGCATTTCATATGATATAGATGGCTCAAATACAACAGCCATTTTAAATCTAGCTTGTTCTAGTGTACGCTCACGAACATTTTCTAATTTATCCAATGCATCTAAGGCTCTTTCATACTCTTGAATTCCTGAAATAATTTCCGGATTTTTTACCATGCGCAATCCTCCAGCAGATTTAATTTGGTCTAATCCCACATGCGAGCTTTCAAAAGTGGCCCTTAAAGCAAGATTGCGAATATAATAGTAAACATCTTCGTTGGTAATTGTATTGTTATTGATTATCGTAAATAAGGTATCCATTGCTTGTAGCCTTATTGTATTTGAATTTAATACATTGTCAATGTTTATTAAATCTAATTTTAGATCCTCATGTACGTTTTTTAAATACGCAATTTCTCTATGCTTTTCAATTTGGTGCTCTCTGATATTCTCAGCCATAAAACCGAGACTCACCGCCAAGAACAACATTATAAATTCGGTAATGTATTCTTTCCACTTTTTAGGATGACGTGAATGATGATGTACTTCCATATAAAAATTTATGCATTAAATATAATGGATTAATAAATTATATATAAAAAATTTGATATTAATTTATCAAGATATCTAATGCAACACTGCTTGTAAAATAGGCAATGATTTAATCTCACTGAATTTTTTATAGTGCCAGCTTAAAGAGAGCTGAAATAATTCCAATATTTTTTTTCTTTGTGCACCATTTAAATGGATCGTTTCTAATTCATTGTATAATTGTAGGCTTAAAAAGGTAGATGCGGTTTGCGCCTCTAATCCTTCTAAAAAGTAGGGGTGGAGCGGCTTGTTCACTACAAAATTTCCCTCATGCACATCTAGTATCGGTGTATCGTTTGAATAAATGCCTTGCAATCCAAAACCCAATGTTTGACTCAAGTGAATTAAAAAATAAATAGGTAGGTTACTCACCAATCCTGCACCTCCTTTATCCAATTGCTTAAAGGTATCCTCAATTAAATAAAATAATTCAGGATGTGGTTCTGGTTCCAATGTTTGTTGTAAGATCTCTACAATATAAGTGGCCACTGCATTGCGCAAAACATCCGAATATACATTTTGATATACGTAGGACCAGTTCACCTCCTTCACCATCTGCATACTCTTCATTGGAGCATGATAGGCTTCCATTTGTAAAATTGCACCAGGTTGATAAAATACACCCTTGCTTGCACCTTTTTTACTAATGGTTCGAACACCTTTTACAATGTATTGCTGCAATCCAAAAAGTTCTGTGTAGATAGAAGCGATGACACTTGTATCGCCGTATTTGGTCACGCGTAAAACAATACCCTTGGTGTTGTGTAACATAGATGATTAAATCACGATATTCCTAAACGCTTTTAAATTGCTGTAAAAATCTAATATCGTTTTGTGAATACAAACGTAAGTCGTTGACCTGGTATTTTAATTGTGCAATTCTTTCTACACCCATGCCAAACGCAAAGCCAGTATACTTTTCAGGATCGATGCCAAAATTCTCCAACACTTTTGGATGCACCATGCCAGATCCTAAAATTTCTACCCAACCTGTGTGCTTACAAATATTACATCCCTTGCCTGCACAAATTTGACAACTGATATCCATTTCGGCACTTGGTTCTGTAAATGGAAAATAACTTGGGCGAAAACGCACTTTCACTTCCTTACCAAACATTTCTTGTACAAAAAAATAAAGTGTTTGTTTTAAATCTGCAAAGCTTACATTTTCATCGATATACAATCCTTCTACTTGATGAAAAAAGCAATGCGCTCTTGCAGAAATGGTTTCATTTCTATACACACGTCCCGGACAAATCACGCGAATAGGAGGTTTCTGTGATTCCATCACACGCGCTTGTGTACTGGATGTATGTGTTCTTAATAACCATGCAGAATGGTCTGCGGTTTTTTCTTCTACATAAAAGGTGTCTTGCATGTCACGCGCAGGATGATCTTCGGGTAAATTCATGGCGCCAAAATTGTGCCAATCATCTTCGATCTCCGGTCCTTCTGCCACAGCAAATCCCAATCTTTTAAAAATAGAGACCATTTGATTGCGCACCAAGTTCAACGGATGTCTTGTTCCAACTGGTGTTGGGTCACCTGGTAAACTAAAGTCCATCCCTGTATCTGTCTCTGCACTATCACCTAGTCCTGCTTGTAATGCTTCAAATTTTTCTTCGGCTACAATTTTAAATGCATTCAAAATTTGCCCAAATTCCTTTTTTTGATCGTTGGGTACATTTTTCATTTCACCCATGATTTGTTTTACCAAACCCTTGGTTCCCAAGTATTTAATTCTAAACTCCTCTAAAGCGGCTGCATTTGCTGCTTCGGCGGCAGTGATTTCCTTTTTAATGTCTTCTATTTGCTTTAATAGTTGCTCCATGCTACGAAGATAAGTAATAAATAAACCTAAAAAACCTTACATTTGTTACTCGTTGAAGTAATATATACATGGAGTACAATACAGCAAGAAGCATCATGGGGATGAGAGAGTATGGCCGTCACGTTCAGAGGATGGTGGATCATCTATTAACCATTGAGGATAAAGATAAAAGACAAGAACAAGCTAAAGTCGTAATTGAGTTGATGGGATTTCTAAACCCTCAATTGAAGAATATCGAAGACTATAAACATAAACTTTGGGATCACTTATTTTTTATGAGTGGATTCAAATTAGATGTAGAAAGTCCTTATCCCATCCCAACTAAAGAAACTTATAAGCAAAAGCCTGACCCTTTGCCTTACCCTCAACGCAAAATCAAATATGCGCACCTTGGGAAGAATTTGGAATTGGTGATTGATAAAGCCATGGCTGAGCAAGATCCAGAAAAGAAAACTGGTTTTGCACACACCATTGCGCATTACATGAAACTAGCATACAGTAACTGGCATAAAGAATTAGTACAAGACGATGCAATTCGAAGTGAATTGAATGCCATCACTGGTGGTGAATTAGAATTTAGTAACACACCTTATATCAAACACCGCAATCAAAATTTTGAACGCGATGATTATCGTCCAGCTGGGGGTCGTTGGCAGAACAACCGCAATAGACCAAATGCAGGCGGCGGTGGCGGAAGAAATAATAACAACCGCAATTTTAAAAAGCGATTCTAGATATCAAAACACCGTTTAATACGGTGTTTTTTATTTTACGATTGGTATATAAATGATACCTTTGCAGCACGTAAAATGGGAAAAGCCACAATCAATACCACTGAATTTAGATCGCTCTGTCCAGTAGCTACAGGATTGGATATTTTAGGAGATAAGTGGACCTTATTGATCCTTAGAGACATGATTTGGGGTCATAAAAGTCTTTTTAGTGAATTCAAAGAATCACCAGAACATATGCCAAGCAAGATGCTTTCTAATCGTTTAAAGAAATTAGAAGAGCTTGGATTTATCTCCAAAAGAGCAGGCCTTACCAATAAAAAGAATGTCTATTATTTAATGGAAGACAAAGGGATGGATACATTTCCAATCATGATCGAAATGGCTATTTTCACTTCTAAACATTTTTTAGATTATTTAGGATCTACTTATACCAAAGAATCAAGAGGTGTTATGATTAAAAATAAAAAAGAGTACATCGCTGACCTTATTAAGAAATATAAAAGTTTTAAAAAATGTATCGTCTTTTAAAACGCACTACTATATCATGTATATCATAAAAGAACCCCGTAATTACTTACGGGGTTCTTCTTTTAAATCACGACACTTATTATTTAAAATCTAACTATTAAAACTTGGCAGGTGTGCCAAGTTTTGGTATGCTGTTTTTTATAAATACCCTTAAGTGGTCATTGCTTGTTGACAGGTCTTCTTTTCTCAAGTACATCATGTGTCCACTACGGTAACCTTCCCAGAACATTCTGTCTTGAATTTTTCCTGCTGGATCCATCTGCCACATATTGTATTTCGCATTGAAATAATCACAAGCGCCATCGTAATAACCTGATTGTACCAATAAATTTAAATATGGATTTTCCATCATCGCCATGCGTAAATCATCTCCTGTATTGTTATTGCTATTGTCCCATGGCTGCACTGGACCAAAAATATAATAATTCAAATCGGTCTTATAACCCAACTCATCTCTTAAGTACATATTGATTGCTGGTGTGAATGAATGCTCCCATGACAACAACTCTGCATTGTAATCTGGTTTTTGTCCAGCATTCTTTTTGTCCATTCCAATATACCTTGAATCCAATCTTCCAACTGTTTTACCTTGATCACGCAATAACTCTTTCCAGAAATAATCAAATGGCACTTCCATATTTTGTTCTGCCACTACGGTTTCATTTAAACCAATATAGCCAGCAATTTTTTTCACCATCGCTTTACGCTTATCTGCTGGTAATGCACCACCTTGTGCTAATGCAGGCATGAGTTCATTGATTGCAAAAGCTTCTACCTCTGGTAAAAATTTTTCTAATTCCTTAGACTGAAATGTTGGCGCTAATTTTTTGTGATGCCATGCAGTCGCTGCCATATAAGGAATACGCAATGCGGCACTTGACACTGCATCACGCTTTAATCCAAGATCGGTTGGTGAAACTAAAATCACTCCATTTAAAAACATCCAATGTCTGTTTTGTAATTCTAATGACAATCCAGATACACGATTAGTACCATAACTTTCTCCAATTAAAAATTTAGGAGAAGCCCATCTTTTTTGTCTTCCAACAAATGTGTTGATCCAGTCTGCTAAATATTTAATGTCTGCAGTGACACCAAAAAACTTTGAGCCTGGTGTGGCCTTATCTAAAATTCTAGAAAAGCCTGTGTTCACTGGGTCTACATAAACAATATCTGCTACATCTAATAATGACTGTGGATTGTCCTCAAATCCGTATGGTTGAATAGGGTATCCTTCGTCGTCTATTTTTAATTTTTTAGGTCCTGTATATCCCAAGTGCATCCAAACACTTGCTGTACCTGGTCCACCATTGAATGAAATCACCAGGGGTCTTGTTTCTTTGTTACTTACATCGGTGCGCTCATAGTACACATAAAATAAGCCTGCAATGGCTTTTCCTTCTTC
>CAMCQV010000093.1 GCA_945877085.1 Chitinophaga pinensis | reverse complement strand
GAGGTTTCATTGGTCGTGGTATTGGATGCAGACAAAGAAGGATTTTTAAGAAATGAAAAATCACTCACTCAAACATCGGGGCGTGCAGCAAGAAACGTGCGTGGACGTGTTATTTTTTATGGCGACAAAATTACAATGAGCATGCAACGCACCATTGATGAAACCAATCGTAGAAGAACAAAACAAATTCAATATAATATAGAACATAATATCACACCAACTACGATTATTAAATCAATAGAACAGGTGATGAAACAAACTGCTGTATTGGATATCAAAGGATTTACCCAAGAAAATATCAATATTAGAACCACCGATGGATTGAATATGGTAGCCGAGCCTAATAGCCAATACGAAACAATTCCACAAATGGAAAAAGCGATTTTGCAAACTAAAAAGCAAATGGAAAAAATGGCCAAGGCAATGGACTTTATGGAAGCTGCAAAATTGCGTGACGAAATGTTTAGAATGGAATTACAATTAGAAAAAATGAAAGCATCCTAATCATGAATGATTTTTTGATAGCAGTATACAATGGTTTGATACAAACAACATGGATAGAAGCCATTGCGGTGATCATGGGTATCGTTTCTGTTTGGTATAGCCGAAAGGAAAATATTTTAGTATTTCCAACTGGCATCATTAACACAACATTGTATATCTATTTAAGCTATAAAGGACATTTATTAGGCGAGGCAAGTGTGAATCTCTATTATACCGTCATGAGCTTATATGGTTGGTATTGGTGGTCAAGAAAAAAAGAAGATCAAGTTACTAATGTATTGCAAATCACCAATAGCAGCAGCAAAGAAAGATTGCTACAGGTTTTAGTGTTTATTGGATTTTATGCGCTCTTATATTTTGTATTGCAATTTTTGAAAAACAATTTTGCCCCTGATGCAATTCCATGGGCAGACGCATTAGCTAGCGCATCCGCTTATACCGCTATGTGGTTGATGGCAAAGAAAAAAGTTGAAAGTTGGATCTGGTGGATCATCACAAATATAACCTCGATACCGCTCTATTTTATTAAGGGATATGCTTTTACAAGTTTTCAATTTATAGTTTTATTAATTTTAGCCGTAGCAGGTTTAATTACTTGGAATAAAAAAGCAAAGCAATGAAACCAATTCAAAAAATAGTAGTACTAGGTCCAGAGTCAACAGGGAAGTCAACACTCTGCGCAGCACTTGCGGCACACTATCAAACTATTTGGACACCCGAATATGCAAGACAATATTTATCCGAACATGGAACCATGTATACTTATGATGATTTGTTAACGATTGCAAAAGGACAAATCAAAAATGAAGACGAAGCTTACGCAAGTTTAAATAAAAATATAGTAGATCATCACACAAAAAACACATCGAATAAACTAATTGTGGACACCGATATGTATGTCATGAAAGTATGGTGTGAATATGTTTTTAATAATTGTCATCACTATATTTTAGAACAAATTAATCAACGCAGTTATGATCTATACCTGCTCTGTGATATAGACCTACCATGGGCTGCAGACGAAATGCGCGAATACCCAGATGCTGGACCTCGACTTGAATTATTTACAATTTATAAGGAGCTATTGATCAATCAAAATACACCCTGGGGGATTGTATCTGGAGTAGGTGCGCAAAGAACAACCAACGCAATACAGCTGATAGACCAACATCTTTAGTATTTTCAAAAATCTAAGATTAATACACAAAGCGCTTGGCTTTATGCACAATCATTTGTTTTAAATTAAAAATTGTGGACGAACAGGTGGATAAACCCAGCTATTTTTTTCTAATTAAATTTCTAACATCTTCGTCCCCCTCTAGATTGTTCATTTCTCTAAGTATTTGTGGATAACGCCACGCAACCCTTCTTGACATTGGTCGAGCTTTGAATTTCTTGGGATTAGGAAGGCTTGCAATAATCATAGCGGCTTCTGAGCGGGATAAATTTTTAGCAGACTTTTTAAAATAATGTTGTGCAGCAGCTTCCATGCCAAAACAACCAGGACCAGTTTCGATCACATTTAAATACATTTCTAAAATTCTTTTTTTACCCCAAATCAATTCAATTAAAAATGTAAAATAAAATTCAGGGAGTTTACGAATATATTTATCGTATCGTCCACCCTGCCATAAGAATACGTTTTTTGCGACCTGCTGTGTAATCGTGCTAGCGCCTCCTCCTAGCGGGATTCTAGATTTCTTTTTTTTCTTTTTTGGTTTGAAGCTTCTCTCCATGGCCTCCCAGTCTACACCAATATGATCGGGGAAAGCCTGATCCTCGCTGGCTATGGCAGCAAGCTTTATATTATATGAAAGATCCTCCCATGCAACATAGTCTCTCTTTAATCCCAAACCAAAGACGTTGGTTAATTGTGTAATGGTAATAGGAGGAAATACAAAAAACAGAACAACCACATAGAGTAATGAACTAAACAACAGATACCAAATGACGCGTCTAATTTTTTTAATCAAAATCTATGTCAATTATTGTTGAAGTAATTTCTGTTTTAAAAAATATACAAGGTTTATAAAATTTCTACACTAAATCTTTTTCCAATTGGTCGATAGGGTGGATTTTTTTTAGCCATCCACCTGCCAATCATATAAGCCACGAAACCACCTGCAATAGAAGGCACATTTTTTGAACTAAATACAGCTTCTTTATTAATGATAGAATTGGTGATATTTAATCCACTATATAATACACCTCCAAATTTTAAAAATGTACCATTTGCAAATACGCTTTGGTATCGACCTTTGTCTTTTGCAAAAGCGCGGATTTCATTAATGTGTAAAGTCAGCATACCCAATCTTAATGTGTCTTGACCATAAGTGCCATATTGGGTCATCGTGGTTTGAAGCGTATATTGTTTAACCTGAAAGGAGTCGTTTTTAATCCATTGTATTTGGCCTGTTATCCATTGTCGATTGCTAAATTCAAACTGAATGTAGTTATCTTTTGTAAAAGACTTAATGGTAACACCCCTGTCTTTTAAGACAAGTACGTTTCCCGATTGTGCTATAGCTGTATTCGCTTTAGCTAATAGGAAAATACAGAAAAGAAAGAAGGTAATTTTTTTCACAAGTCCAAATTACAATAAAGACAACTAAAACGAACTAAAAATTCATAAATGTTTGTAAAAGAAAGATCAATTTTTATTAATAGATCAATAGCGCACTATATAAAAGCACCGCGCTAAAGATTAAAATGATCATCCCAGAAATGCGATTGATCCAAACTAGGTTTTTTTCTGTTAATCTTGGTCTTAGCTTTCCCGCTAAAAAAACTTTGATCAAATCAGATAATAAAACAAATCCAAGGCAGGTACCAAAAACAATCAATTTAAATTTAATAGGACTGGGTGTGTCGTCTGCGCTCGTATTGATGGCTGCAGTCCAAGCAAACCAAAATAAAAATACACTTGGGTTTAATGTGTTCATTAAGAAACCAGAAAAAAAGGAAGAGACAAGATCTTTTAATCCAAGTGTCTTATTAACACCATCTTCGCCCATGTTTTCTAATTTCAGTTTTTTAAAGAACAATGTATACAAGCCCATTAACAATAAAAATCCAGCACCCGCTAAAGCAATGCTTGATTTGTGGTTGAGCACAAGATTAAATAAGGAAGTAAAAAAGTTACAAATAAAAAGTAAAATAATGTCACTACTCGAAACGCCCGCTACAAAAGCATAACCAGAGGATTTCCCATTTGTTAAACTTTGTTTGATAATCGCGAAAATGACAGGCCCTATTGAAATGCTTAAAATCAAACCCAATAGTAACCCTTTTAAAATTGCCTCAATTACCATTAAGATTGATTTTGTATATAACGCTTCCAGTCCGTTAACATTTCACCTTTTAATACTCTAGGAAATTTATGTTGACCTCCAATTTTTCCTTTGCTTTCCATGAATCCCATAAAACAACTTTCTTTCAGCACTGATACGCGAATGGATTTAAGTGCATTTTTTCTTTCAACCTCATAATCGTCATTGAGTTGAATTAATTTTTCATCTAATTTTTCTGCTAATAATTTTTCGTCAATTGTTTGATCACATGCTACATACCAATGATGTCCAAAAAAGCTACCATCTGGTTCACCGGTTACAGTGAATTCGGGGATAGATAAATTCAATTCTTCACTCACTAACTGAATGGCCTTATTCATGTTGTCCACGCTTAAATGCTCGCCTACAAGACTTAAAAAATGCTTGGTTCTTCCTGTAATGATAATTTCTGCATTGGCTTTATCTACAAAACGAACGGTGTCTCCAATTAAATAGCGCCATGCACCAGCGGGGGTGCTAATTAAGATGGCATAATCCTTGCCCTCTTCTACTTCGTGAATCATTAAAGCTTCTGGGTTTTCAATCATTTCACCGTTTTCATCAAAGTTTGTTTCATCAAAGGGCACGAATTCAAAAAAGATATGTTGGTTATACGATAAGCGCATGCCCAATGCATTTTGCTTATCCTGCCATGCCAAAAAGCCTTCGCTTGCTAAATAGGTTTCAACGTATTCAATTGGTTTTCCTAATAATTTTTCAAAACCATGTTTATAGGGTTCAAAGCTTACCCCGCCATGTACAAACAAAGTTAGGTTGGGCCAGATTTCGTGGATATTGTTTAGTTTATAACGCTCTATCACCATTTCTAAACACATTTGTATCCAAGCAGGAACGCCAACCACAAAACTAATATCCCATTCTGGCGCCTTCTCTACAATCTCTTTAAGTTTTTTATTCCAATCGCGCTCTTTGGCAATTTTTTTACCAGGCTTATAAAAAGGTTGAAACCAAAAAGGCGATTTTTTTGCAGTAATACCACTAAGATCGCCCGCATAATAGCCTGCGCCTTTTTGCAAATCGGTGCTGCCGCCCAAGGTAAGCCAACCTTTACCAATTGCAGATATAGGAATCTCACGATATTTAAACAAGCTAATCAATTGCTTGATCATGATAATTTTATTGCCCCTTAGTAAGTCGTTTGTAATGGGTATATACTTACTCGCAGCTTCACTTGTGCCACTGCTTAGCGCAAAATAATTGATTTTACCAGGCCAGCAGATGTCTGATTGGCCTTCGAGCGTTAAATGCCACCAATCTTTATAGATCTTATTATAGTTATAAGTGGGAACGGATTCTTGGAAATTTTTACCAATATGACGGTGTTTTAAAATCTGTTCGAATTTGAATTTTTGCCCAAAAGAAGTGTATTGTGCTGTTTTAAGTAATTTTTTTAAAACACGCATTTGCGCCGTTCTTGGGCTTTTTGTGGGAAGACCAAGTGCTTTAGTAAGGCTTTTTGGAAAATTAAATTCAAAAATCGGCATCTATAAAAACAGTGTTTACTTTTATGAAATTGAAAACAAAAATACGAATGTTATTCGAGCAAACGAACCTACTTTTGTCTTATGATTAAAAATACGCTAATTCAGGCTGTAGAGGTTGGAGCAAAAGAGTTGACTCGTTTTTTTAACGGTACTTTTACAATTG
>CAMCQV010000092.1 GCA_945877085.1 Chitinophaga pinensis | reverse complement strand
CCACCTCTAAAAGTCCAACTCACTTCAAATTGACCTATCGCCCCGTTCTCATATTTCACTAAGCCAATAGCATGGTCTTCGGCTTCTATTGGTTTCACTTGCGTATCTGCCCAACACATCACTTCAATGGGTTTAATATCCTTACCAATATAGGATCTTGATATTTCTACGCAATGACAACCTAAATCTAAAATACATCCACCACCTGCTTGTTCAATATCCCAAAACCATTCACTATGTGGGCCAGGATGTGTTTCTCGGGACTTTGCCCACAATACGCGACCCAATGCACCTTCTTTCACACTTTGATTGGCTTTGATAAATTTAGGGGTATACACAAGATCTTCTAGGTAACCATTGAAGATGCCTGCATCTTCTACAGCAATCAACATGCGTTTTGCTTCTGCACTATTTCGGCCAAGTGGCTTAGTAGTCATCACCGCTTTTTTATGTTTGCAACACATCATCACTGCGGCTTCGTGTAAATTATTAGGTAAAGAGATACAAACAATATCTACATCTGGATGCGCAATGGCTTCTTCCATTTCGGTGGTCCAGTGTGCACAGTTGTAATCTGCTGCAAATTTTTTCGCTGATTCCTCACGGCGTGCATAAATACTTACCACTTTGTCTTTACTTCTGTAGCCTTGTAATGCATCTGCATAAAAACGGCCAATAAACCCTGCACCTAACATTGCGATTCTCATAACTGAAAGAATGAATAATGAAAAAATAAAAGTATAAAAAAAGCCTACCCAAGGGGATAGGCTTTGTAAAATATATTAAGCTGCTTCGACTTCTTTTTTCTCTTTAAAGAATAAGATAAATGCAATCAAAACTGCACCTGCAATTGCTGCTGGCGTTAACCAGATACTTGTCCAGTTGTGTCCAGTCGCATCTGCTAATTTATTTTGCTCCACAACAAATCCACTGTAGTTGGTACCAATGAACATACCTACACCATAAGTGGCAAATGTAAATAAACCTTGTGCTGCATTCTTGATATGTTCACCTGCCTTCTTTTCAGTATACATATAACCAGTCACAAAGAAGAAGTCATAGCAAATGCCGTGTAAAATAATACCAGCATACAACATCCAACTTGCATCCATATTACCGTATGCAAAACATACATAACGTAATACCCATGCAGAGATACCAAAAATCAACATATTCTTAACCCCAATTTTATTGAATAAGAAAGGGATGGCTAAAATAAAAATTGCTTCTGACATTTGACCCATCGTCATTTTACCAGCTACATTATCTAGACCAATTTCATTTAAGAAAGGATTTGCAAATCCATAATAAAAAGACAATGGAATACAAATAGCGATGGCTGATATAAAGAATACTAAGAATGATTTATTCTTTAATAATACAAAGGCATCTTTTCCTAAAATAGCACCCATCGAAGATGGCGTACCAGCTGCTTTTGGAGGTGTATTTGGTAAAGCAAAACTCAACAATCCTAAAGCGGCAGAAATACCTGCTGCAACAATAAATGTACCCTCGGTTTTTTCAATCCCCAATTGGCTAATCACTAAACCTGCAGCAATCCAACCTAAGGTTCCAAAAACGCGGATCCATGGGAATTGCTTTCCTGGATCGGTCATTTGTGCAAATGCAACACTATTACTTAAAGCAATCGTAGGCATGTATAATAAAGAGTAGACTAGTATCACCCAATAAAAACTAGTATTATCAACTTTGGTTGCGTAAAAAAGTAAAGCAGCACCTACTAGATGCAATACACCCATAATTTTTTGAGCAGCAAAAAAGCGATCTGCAATCATACCTACAAAGAAGGGAGAAATGATGGTCGCAATTGCACCAGCACCATAAGCAGCACCAATGGCAACACCTGATGCGCCTAATTTTTCACCCATATAAGTTCCCATTGTTACATACCAAGCACCCCAAATGTAATATTGGAGAAACATCATAAGAGATAATAATACACCTGTTTTTAATTTCATAGGTTTTGTTTTAATCGTTGGTTATTTTTAAGCGTATTCAATATACAAACTATAT
Source organism: Chitinophaga pinensis (assembly GCA_945877085.1). Lineage (GTDB taxonomy): Bacteria > Bacteroidota > Bacteroidia > Chitinophagales > Chitinophagaceae > Sediminibacterium > Sediminibacterium pinensis_G. Next base: position 3,583 of record CAMCQV010000092.1, on the reverse strand, counting down.
TGTAAAAAGGACACATTGAAGGGGCTAAAATTCAATATAATACTCCATTACCAAACAAAAAAAAGCCCTGCTCAAATAGTTGAACAGGGCTTTTATAGCTATTTAAATTAGGCGCCAAGTGCTTGTAAAATATCGTTTAAGATATCTTCCTCGTGTTCTAAGCCTACTGAAATTCTAATCAATCCTGGGGTAATCGAAACGGCTTGTCTTTCTGCTTCGGAAAGTCTAGCATGGGTCGTACTCGCAGGGTGCGAAGCAATACTTCTGGTATCTCCAAGGTTCGCAGTTAAGGAAAGCATTTTAAGACGATTTAAAAATTGTCTTCCTGCTTCCAATCCACCTTTCAATTCAAAACAAACTATACCACCACCATCTTTCATTTGTTTGATTGCAATGGCATGTTGTGGATGCGATTGAAGGAAAGGATATTTTACAAAATTAATTTTTGGATGGCCTTCTAATTTTTGTGCAATGGATAAAGCAGACTTACTATGTCTTTCCATTCGAACTTCTAAGGTTTCCAAACTCTTACTCAATACCCATGCATTGAAAGGAGAGAGGGATGGTCCTGTATTTCTGCAGAATAAATAAATTTCATGTATCAATTCCTTTTTGCCTAATACAGCGCCACCTAAAACGCGTCCTTGTCCATCTATCCATTTGGTTGCAGAATGTACCACCAGGTCTGCACCAAGATCAATTGGAGTTTGACCAATTGGGGTTGCAAAACAATTGTCTACATTTAAAATCACATTGTGTTTTTTAGCAATCGCACTAATCATTGCAATGTCTAACACTTCTAATCCTGGATTGGTAGGACTTTCCAAATAAATCATTTTTGTATTTGGTTGTATCGCTTCTTCCCATTCAGCTGCAGTCGCAGCTGCCGATACATAACTATATTCCATTCCATATTTTGGAAGGTATTTAGATATTACATTGTGGGTGCTTCCAAAAATAGCATTACAAGATAAAAGGTGGTCTCCTTTTTTTAATAAAGCCATGAAAGAACCAAACACCGCACTCATACCACTCGCTGTTGTGAAGCCTGCTTCTGCATGCTCCAACACAGCCAAACGATCTACAAATTCTTGCACATTTGGATTCGAGAAACGACTATAAATATTATCATCTGATTCATCTGCAAAAGCAGCACGCATGGTCTCTGCTTCATCAAAACAAAAACTACTTGTTAGAAACAAAGGACTTGAATGTTCACCCTCTGCGGTTCTTTCTATTTGTGTTCGAATTAATTTAGACTGATCGTGTTTCATGAAAACAAAATAAAAAATTATAAAATTTCAACCTCCCAAGTAATCACTGCACCAGCAGCTCTTAATGTAGCAGCGACTGAACAATATTTATCAATAGACAAAGCACAAGCTTTTTCGGCTTTTTCTTTTGTCATAGAGCCCTTTAGTTTAAAAACAATATGGATCGTTTCCCATAAAGCAGGTTCTTTATTTTCAGCACGTTCTCCACTAATTACCATTTCGTAATGCTCAAGGGTTTCTTTTTGTTTGTTTAAAATCATGACTACATCCACGCCACTACATCCACCTAATGCACTTAATAAAGCTTGCATTGGTCTTACGCCATTGCCATGACCTCCTTGATCTGCTGGAATATCCATTGTCATCACCTGACCAGTTTCGTCCAAGGTTTGAAATTGATAATCGTTATCGGTGCGTTTAAGTGTGATCGTTGCCATTAGATTGATTTGTGTCTTGAAAAGGAATTATAAATATTGTACCTTTACAAAGGTAATTCAAATAGCTACTTAGTTAGCACAAGAAAGCGACAAAATGGACCCAGTCATTTATAAATACCATCAACCTTTTACCCTTGAATCCGGTATCAGTTTGCCAAAGCTCAAAATAGCCTACCATTATTACGGGGAATATACACCAGGTAAAAAAGTGGCTTGGGTTTGTCATGCGCTTACAGCCAATTCCGATGTGGCTGATTGGTGGAAAGGTCTAGTGGGGGAGGATGCCATCATCAATCCCAATGATTACTTTATTGTTTGTGCGAATATCATAGGGTCATGTTATGGGTCCACAGGGCCATTGAGTGTGGACGACTTAGATGCATCCACTCGTTTTGATCAATTTCCAAACATCACCATTCGAGATATGGTGAAGGCGCATATTTTATTAAGGCAACATTTAGGGATCGAATCCATTGATCTTTTATTAGGAGGAAGCATGGGTGGATACCAAGCTTTAGAATGGACTATCATGGAGCCTACTGTGATTCAAAAAATGTTTTTGATTGCCACAACAGCTGCTGAAAGTGCTTGGGCGATTGCCATACATACGGCACAAAGGTTGTCAATAGAAGCAGATACTACATTTAAAGAAGCCAATCCAAATGCAGGTGCAAAAGGATTGAAAGCGGCAAGGGCAATAGGGATGTTGACCTATCGTAACTATGAGATCTTCAAAGAGAAACAAACCGATGCAGATGTGGAAAAAACAGATGATTTAAAAGCTGCTTCTTATATCAATTATCAGGGCGATAAATTAGTAAATCGATTTAACGCATATAGTTATTGGTTATTGACAAAATCGATGGATAGTCATCATATTGCGCGTGGTCGTGGTGGAGATTTAAAAGCTAGTTTGGCATCCATAGAAACACCCACTTTAATTATTGGAATCAATAGTGATATTTTATGTCCATTGGCCGAACAAAAATTCATGGTGGCGCATATGTCAAATGCAAATTTGGTAACGATAGATTCTGTGTATGGACATGATGGCTTTATTATAGAAACTCCAACAATCACTTCACATTTAAAAGCTTGGCTCAAAAGCTTAAATTAATTTTAAGCATTATCAATACATTAAAATCATTTGACTATGGGTATTTTAAGACAGTTTGGCGAGTACTTATTCATTAAGAAAAGAGATCCAAATCAGCCAAGAACACAATGGATGAAATACATGCATGGCATGAATCGTATTTCATTACTGATTTTTATTTTCGCAATCCTATTTACTTTATTCAAGGTATTTATTTTGCCGCTTTTAAAATAAAGCGACTAGTATTAAAGTCTAGTAAGAATTTTTTATTTATTCAGTGTTTCCTGAATGATCTTAGCAGCGACTTCTGTGGCTTTTTGTCCAGTGGTCAATGCTTGTTTTAGCGCTGCATAATCTGCTTTGATCCCAGCTTGTTTAGTAGGATCTTCCAATAATTTTTTCAATTCAATGGATAGCTGCTTTGTAGTTAAATCTTCTTGAATCAATTCTTTCACCACTTCCTTGTCCATGATTAAATTGACTAAGGCGATAAATTTAATTTTGACAAAACGTTTTGCCAATGCTAAAGTAATAGGGTTGCCTTTATAACAAACAATTTCTGGGACATTTAACAATGCAGTTTCTAAAGTAGCCGTGCCACTTGTCACCAATGCAGCTTTACTATGTTGTAAAATGGCGTAGGTATTCGCAGCAACTACATGGACATTTGGTAAATTAGGTAGGAGCGTATTGAACCAAGCAGTTTCTATACCAGGTGCCTGTGCGACCACAAAATGTTCTTTCGGAAATTCCTTTGCGACGGAAAGCATGATTGG
>CAMCQV010000091.1 GCA_945877085.1 Chitinophaga pinensis | reverse complement strand
TCGCATTAAAAAAGCCTCTCATTTGCATGAGAGGCTTTGTAGCCGGTACGGGAATCGAACCCGTCTTTGCCCCGTGAAAGGGGGCTGTCCTAACCGATAGACGAACCGGCCAACTGTACGACCTTTTGGGTCAATTGGGTCGCAAAAATAGGATTCATAGGCTTTACTGCCAAACAATTTGGCCTTTTTTTCCTGATTTTGAGAAATTAACTATTTCAAGAATCAAGCTGCCGCAAAGGTTTGTGTTTAATGAAACATCCTACTCTTTGTCTTAAACCTTGTTTTTATTGAGTCTTGTTCGTTATTTAATCCGGTTTTAGGATTTTATTTTTAAAAGGATTGTATCTTCGCATCTCAATTAATAAATAAATCGAATACAATGAGTTCAGTAAAAGTAGCAATCAATGGTTTTGGCCGTATCGGACGTTTAGTTTTTCGTCAAATTTACAATACACCAGGAATCGAAGTAGTGGCAATCAACGACCTTACTTCTCCAGCCGTTTTAGCTCATTTATTAAAATACGATAGTGCACAAGGACGTTTTGATGCAGAAGTAAAATCAACGGATGATTCAGTAATGGTGAATGGTCATGCTGTAAAAATATATGCACAAAGAGATCCATCTCAAATTCCTTGGGGCGCGCATGATGTAGACGTGGTAATTGAATCTACTGGATTCTTTACAGACAAAGAAAAAGCAGAATTACATATTAAAGCAGGTGCAAAGAGAGTAGTGATTTCTGCTCCAGCAACTGGCGAAATGAAAACAGTGGTGTTCAATACCAATCATGAAATCATTGATGGTACTGAAACAGTTATTTCTGGTGCATCTTGTACTACGAACTGTTTAGCACCTATGGCTAAAGTTTTAGAAGAAAAGTTCGGCATCGTTACCGGTTTAATGTTAACCGTGCATGCTTATACGAATGATCAAAATACATTAGATGGTCCACATCCAAAAAATGATTTGAGAAGAGCAAGAGCTGCTGCTGCGAACATTGTACCTAACACAACAGGTGCTGCAAAAGCAATTGGTTTAGTATTGCCTAGCTTAAAAGGTAAATTAGATGGATCTGCACAACGTGTTCCAACTATCACAGGTTCTTTAACTGAATTAACGACTATCTTAACTAAGAAAGTAACTGCAGAAGAAGTGAACGCAGCAATGAAAGCAGCAGCAAATGAATCTTTTGGTTATACCGAAGATGAGATTGTAAGTTCTGATATCATTGGAATTGCTTATGGTTCTTTGTTTGATGCAACACAAACAAAAGTAATGACACAAGGCGATGTACAATTAGTAAAGACGGTAGCTTGGTACGATAATGAAATGAGCTATGTAAGCCAATTAGTGCGCACAGTGAAATACTTTGCAAGTAAAATTAAATAAGTAAATTAAACATATACAATGCCTCCGAAATTCGGGGGCATTTTTATTCAGTTTCTAAGTAGGGACAAAAATTATAAACGATTTTAAATATTCAATATGAGCAGTTTTAAAGATTTTTCTTTCGCGGGTAAAATAGCCCTTGTACGTGTGGATTTTAACGTGCCCTTAAATGAGCAATTTAAAATTACAGATGACACTCGTATGCGTGCCACTGTAAAAACAATCAATCAAATTTTACAAGACGGTGGCAGTGTTATTTTAATGAGCCATTTGGGTAGACCAAAGGATGGTCCAACCGAAAAGTATTCTTTAAAACATGTGGTAGCGCTTTTGTCTGAACTATTAGGAGGTAAGGAAGTGCAGTTTGCAGATGATTGCATTGGAGCAGAAGCAGTAAACAAAGCAGCAGCTTTACAAGCAGGCCAGGTATTGTTATTAGAGAACCTAAGATTTTATAAAGAAGAAGAAAAAGGAGACGCAGCATTTGCCGAAAAATTAGCAAAGCTTGGAGATGTATATGTAAACGATGCTTTTGGAACAGCACATAGAGCACACGCATCCACAGCCATCATTGCACAATATTTTTCAAAAGAAAATAGAACTTTTGGTTACTTGATGGAAGCAGAAGTAGTGAGTGCTGAGAAAGTATTGCACGAAGCACAAAAACCTTTTACTGCCATCATTGGTGGCGCTAAAGTGTCTGATAAAATTTTGATCATTGAAAATTTATTAGAGCGCGCTACAGATATTATCATTGGTGGTGGGATGGCGTATACTTTCTTTAAAGCACAAGGTGGTACCATTGGTACTTCTATCTGTGAAGACGATCGTATGCCACTTGCTTTAGAAATTTTAGCAAAAGCGAAGGCAAAAGGTGTTAATATTCATTTGCCAGTAGATAATATCATTACCACAGATTTTTCAAATGATACTGAAAGAAAAAATTGCGAGAGCATGTCGATTCCAGACGGATGGATGGGCTTGGATATTGGGGAACAATCAAGAGCGAAGTTCAAAGAAGTAATTTTAGCAAGTAAAACCGTTTTATGGAATGGTCCAATGGGTGTGTTTGAAATGTCAAACTTCCAAGCTGGAACAAAAGCAATCGCCGAGGCTGTGGCCGAAGCGACTGAAAAAGGTGCTTTTAGTTTAGTGGGAGGTGGCGACAGTGTGTCAGCCGTGAATCAGTTTGGGTTCAATGATAAAGTAAGCTATGTAAGTACAGGCGGAGGCGCTTTATTAGAATATTTTGAAGGTAAAATTCTGCCAGGTATTGCTGCAATCAAGGGATAAATGGCAGTACTTGAGTAAATTATTTACAAGAACTTGTTAATTATAACCCTTCCCGCTTCGGGGAGGGTTCTTTTTGTCAGGACTTTCCGTCATAAATCAAGTTTGGTACTAGCTTTGCGCTATCTTTATAAACAAATACAAAAACTATGTTACGTAAAAATTTAGGACTATTCATTTTTTTAGGAGTACTCGTAATTTTAATAGGCTATGGTTGCAACGGCTATAATGGCTTAGTGAATCAAGACGAGAATGTAAATCAAGCATGGAATAACGTGCAAAGTGATTACCAAAGACGTGCGGATTTGATCCCGAACTTGGTGAACACTGTAAAAGGTGAAGCAAATTTTGAAAAATCAACTTTAGAAAATGTAATTGCTGCACGTGCAAGCGCTACACAAATGAAAGTGGATGCGAAGGATTTGACGCCAGAAAAATTACAACAGTTCCAAGCCAATCAAGGACAATTGTCTCAGGCTTTGGGTCGTTTATTAGTAGTTTCAGAGAACTATCCTAATTTAAGAGCAAATGATGCCTTCCGTGGCTTACAAGCGCAATTAGAGGGAACTGAAAACAGAATTAAAGTTTCAAGAAATGACTTCAATGCTGCAATCGCTGATTACAACAAAAGAGCAAGATCATTTCCTTTGAACTTGGTAGCTGGTATGTTTGGTTTCAAAACCAAAGAAGGATTTAAAGCAGACGAAGGTGCTTCTAAAGCGCCAGAAGTAAAATTCTAAGCCTGTTTTAAATACTCAAACAATCAACACTATGTGGAATCCACTGAATCTATTTAAATCCAAAACGGATAACTTATTGAGTGCCTCGGACAAGCAACAGCTTGTCCAGGCGATTCAAGCTGCTGAACAAAATACAAGCGGCGAGATCCGAGTATTTGTAGAAACAAGTATTCCAAAAAAACAGGATGCATTACAACGTGCAACCGAAATATTTTTCAAGAACAAAATGAACGAGACCAAGGACCGCAATGGTGTATTGGTATACGTGGCCGTATCGGACAAGAAATTGGCTATTTATGGCGATCAACAAATTCATGAAAAAGTGGGTGTTGAATTTTGGTACCAACAAGTGCAAGAAATGACGGGTCATTTTAAACAAGCACATTATGTAGATGGCATGGTGGCTGTTATTGATGCAGTGGGCCATGCATTGAAAGGTCATTTTCCATATGATCGTGTAACGGATGAAAATGAATTATCTGACGAAATCATGATGGGAAAATGAGAAAAATAAAATTAATTGGCGCATTGCCTTTTCTTTTAACGACATTTTTATTCTTACAAGCATTCCTTTTTGCGAACAATAGTTTTGCGCAAAATATCATTGCGAAGCCTAATCCAGCAACCCTTGTAACAGATGTAGCTGGTGTATTGACGCCAGAACAAAAGCAAGCTTTGGAAAATAAATTGGTGGCGATTGACGACAGCAGTTCCAATCAGATCGCAGTGGTGATCATTCCAAGTTTAGATGGTTATCCAAAGGAAGAATATGCAACAAAATTATTTAGAGACTGGGGGATAGGCAATAAGAAAACCAATAATGGTATACTCTTATTAATCGCCATCAACGATCGCCAAATTAGGATCGAAGTGGGTTATGGATTAGAAGGTGCCATCCCAGATATCACAGCTTTAAATATTATTGACAACGATATTAAACCTTCTTTTAAAGCGGGTAATTATTACGAAGGTATTGATCAAGCCACAGACAATATAGCAAAAGCTGCAGTCGGAGAATACAAAGAAGCGAGACCAAAGAAAACAAGGTCTAAGTCAAAAGGAAGTGGAGGATTATTTTTGATCATCTTAATCATCATTTTTGTGGTGTTAAGAAATGGACGCGGTGGTGGAGGATCTAATATTGGCGGCGGCGGATTTAGTGATGTTGCTACAGGCATGTTACTTGGTTCTTTATTAGGCGGCGGTGGTCGACATGGCGGAGGTGGATGGAGTGGCGGCGGCAGTGGCTTTGGCGGCTTTGGCGGCGGAAGCTCTGGTGGCGGTGGCGCTGGCGGATCTTGGTAAGATGTATTATAAATAGATATTGAATAAAAAAGCGCCTCCAATTGGAGGCGCTTTTAATGTTAAGCTATTAAACAATTATTGAATTACATCTTGAATTACATTTTTGGTATCACTGCACCCACTATTTCTGCTAATGCAGTTTCACCTTTTTGCTTTTTCGATTTCAGGATATCTCCAAAGATTTTAAAATTAAAATAAGGATCAGTCTGTACGCGAAATCCTTGAGGGATGGCTTCTCTAAATTCCACAATCAAATCAATCCCTTTCTTGAACTTTACTGGGTCGGTTGTTTTGATCAATAATTGTGCAAACGGCATCGTCATTTCAAATTTTTCAGAGGACTGAATATTTAGTTTTGCATAAGTAGCTGCAACGAAATCGAAAACTTCTACATCACCATATTTTGTGAGTATAGTTGTTACAACTGCGTTCAATCTTTTCTTTAATGGTTGCGTAGAAAATTGCTTTGCAATAGCCATGGCTTTTGTACTATCCACTATTTCTAAAGCGGCCAATGCAGCACCTGCAACCGTGTAAGAAGAGTCATTTACCCATTTTTCATACAAAGGCGTGAAAATAGGTTTGTTAATTTTACTCAACACATTAATCGCATCTTCTCTTACTGTGCTTACTTTGTCAGTTTGTGCAATTTGGATGATTTTTGTTTCCATTGCAGCGTCTATCGCGCTAGGGTTATAACTATTTAATGCAATTGAACGAATCACATGGAAAGTATCTTTGATCGCAGCTTCAATGATGGCTTTAGCAGCAGGATTTTTCAAGTTCGTTGCAGCTTCATTCGCAGCTTCAAAACGGTCCATAAAATTACGTGCATGCTTCATTTGATAAGCGTACTGTTCTATTGGCTTGGACTCGTCTTTTGCCCACAATAAAATTTTATCATTGTCTACATTCACATTGTCTGGTGCAACAGCTGCTGGGAAATAAAAACTATCCACTTTGTTTTTACTCCAAACCTC
>CAMCQV010000090.1 GCA_945877085.1 Chitinophaga pinensis | reverse complement strand
ACTGCGATTGTATCTCGATGCCTAGTTTTGGAAAAATAGTATCAAAAAAATGCATTGGTCTTTTTAATAAACTGCCTTTTCCTTCGATCGTGATAGCTTGATCACTTAATGCAGCGATCGGTGTAAACATCCGAATACCTAATCCACTTTCTCCACAATTCATAGAAGTTCCAATTGGCTTTACACCTTCTGAATGCACCATTATACTTGCAGTATTTTTACTTTCATTCAATGCATCTTCTGTTTTAACAATCGCACCTAGTTTTTGAATCACATCTATTGCAGCAAGATCATCATTGGAATGACCAGGATTGAAAATTCGGGTTGTACCATAATGCAGTAATGCAGCAGCACATGCTCTTTGCATACTACTTTTACTAGCCGGTGCAACCTGCTCGCCTTTCAGTGTATTTGGATAGACTGTCGCGCGCATTTTAAGAATATAATTTAATCAGTTTTTGTAAAGTTTTCATTGGGATAGTTTCATATACCCCCTTTCCAATTTTACTTAAAAGCACATATTGCATTCCTGCATTGGCTTTCTTTTTATCTTTTTGCATCAGTTCCATTGCAGCATCTACATCAAAATGCATCGCAGTTGGTAAGCCATATTTTTTAAGTGTCTCTACCAATAAACCTGTACCAGTGAAACCTAATAATACTTGTGAAATTTTAGCAGCGTAGACCATCCCAATACTGATTGCATGCCCATGTAATAAAGCATGTTCATTTTCAATGGCATGTCCTAATGTATGTCCAAAATTTAAAAGCTTACGATCTCCTTGTTCAAACTCATCTTTCTGAACCACTTTTACTTTGATCTCTACATTTTTTTGAATCAATGCAGCCAATGCTTTTTTATTCTTTTGGTAGTAGGCTACATCCTTGTCATATAATTCCTTCAACATGCTTGCATCTTTGATCGCAGCATGTTTGATGATTTCTGCAAAACCATTTTCCCATTGATAACTTGGCAGTGTTGCTAAGAAACTGTGGTCGTATACAATAAAAGCAGGTTGACGAATCAGACCTACCATATTTTTATAGACCCCTACATCGATGCCATTTTTCCCACCAATCGACGCGTCTACCATCGCCAATAATGTGGTTGGCACAAATCCAAATTGAACGCCACGCAGAAATACACCCGCCACATAACCCACCATATCCGTGACAACACCTCCGCCCACACCAATCAATACAGATTGTCTATTGGCGCCAAAATTCAATAAGGCTTCTATGATAAAATCGACTGTTGCTTGTTGCTTATGTACTTCTCCAGCAGGAATCACAATAGTTGGTTTCCCTTTAAAGATTTGCTGATGCAAAGCATACACATTTTCGTCTGTGATATAAATCGCATTTGCTTTGTCTACCATTTTACCAATAGCTGCAAATTTGCCATCTAACACAAACTCAACTGTATTATTTGAAAATTTAACTTTCCAGTTTTTCATTTTAATCCATTTATAATAACTAAAATTGCTGGACTTACCAGACAATCTTAGCTATTCATAATTTTATTTTGTTGTTGAATGCTTTCCATATGTACTGCATCCATGTATTTAGTGATAAAGTCATCACTCAATCCCATTTTATTTCCTTTTGCAACCGCTCTTTCTAAAATTTCATTCCAACGATTGGTTTGAAGGATGGTGATGTCATTGTTCTTTTTGTATTCACCAATTTTTTGAGCCACTTTCATTCTTGTAGATAACACTGTTAACAACTCATCATCTAATTGATTGATTTGTTGACGTAATTTTTCTAATGCAGTATGAAATTCTTCAGAAGCAATATTTTCTTTTCTCCAACGAATGGCTTCCAATAGCTCCTTCAATACTTCTGGCGTAATTTGTTGTTTGGCATCACTCCATGCATTGTCAGGATCTATATGTGATTCAATGATTAAACCATCAAAGTCCAAGTCAATCGCTTGTTGCGCTACTTCTTGTAAGATATCACGACGACCACAAATATGTGAAGGATCATTGATCATTGGAATACCTGGGAAACGACGCTTCATCTCAATGGCTAGATGCCACATAGGTGCGTTACGGAATTCTGTATTGCCATAAGAACTGAATCCTCTGTGGATTAAACCAAGTTCTTCAATTCCTGCTTTTGCAATACGTTCCATACCGCCTACCCATAATTCCAAATCGGGGTTCAAAGGATTCTTAATTAACACAGGCACTTTAACACCTCTTAATGCATCTGCAATGTCTTGCACACTAAAAGGATTCACCGTCGTTCTCGCTCCAATCCAAAGTACATCTACACCAAAATGCAATGCATCTTCTACTTGTTTTGCAGTAGCAACTTCTACAGCCACTGGTAATCCAGTTTCCTTTTTTGCTTGTTGCAACCAAGGCAAACCTTTTGTACCAATACCTTCGAAACTACCAGGTCTTGTTCTTGGCTTCCAAATACCTGCACGTAAAATATCTACTTTACCAGTAGCAGCTAAACGCTGCGCAGTTTGCATGACTTGTTCTTCTGTTTCTGCACTACAAGGACCTGAGATGATCAATGGTGTTTTCTTTAATAAAATTCCCATGTTAACCAATTTATAAATTTGAGATATAATATGAATTATCCTTCGTTACTGCCTCTTTGACCTCCACTATCAGCATCATTCATACGAATACGACGACCCTTATAGTTTTTACCATCTAAGGCACTAATCATTTTTTTTGCGGCACTAGATTCAATTTCTATCCAGCTATTCATGTCTCTCATATCTATTTTACCCAAGACTTCTTTTTTCAAATCACTCATGTCTAAAATAAACTGTAAGAAACTCGCTTTATAAAAACCATCTTTTGTTCCCAAATTCACGAATAATCGAGTTGCGCCTGCAGTCCCTCTTGATTGGCTTCGGCCGCCTCTATCTCCGCGGTCTGCACCACGATCTCTGCTGTCATTTGTTCTATCTCCGCCGCTTCTGCGATCTGAGTATTCGTTACGTCCTCTTTCTCTATTACGATCCTGCATACCACCTACATCACGACGGCCTTTTTCAACTGCACGGATATTTAAATCAGCAGCATTTTCATAATAGGCTAAGAAACGATTGAACTCTAAAGCAGCGACGCGCTTCAAAATTTCTTCCTTTGTCATGTCGGCAAATTTCTCTGCTAACATGGGTACATAAGTTTCATAATCACCATGGCTCACATCGGTAGACATTAATTTATCCATGACGTGGAAGAATTGTTTTCTACAAACATCTTTACCGCTAGGGATATCTAATTTATGGAAAGTGCTTTTATTGATGTTCTCAATTTGACGTAATCTGTAAGACTCTCTTGCATGTACAATCGAAATACAAATACCTTGGCTACCGGCACGGCCTGTACGACCACTACGGTGTGTGTAAACTTCTACGTCATCTGGCAATTCATAGTTAATAACGTGTGTGATGCCTTTTACATCGATACCACGAGCAGCCACATCGGTTGCAATTAATAATTGCAATGTTTTGTCTCTGAACTGACCCATCACTCTATCACGTTGTTGTTGTGTCAAGTCACCATGGATGGCATCAATATCATATCCTTCACGAGTTAAACGTGCTGATACATCTTGCGCATCTGCTTTGGTTCTAGTAAAGATGATACCATAAATACCTGGGTTGAAATCGATGATTCTTTTTAAAGTCTCATAACGATACTGCGCCGAGGTTACATAGTATTGGTGATCGATACTTTTATTGGTTGCATTCACTTTACCAATGGTTACTTCCACTGGCTCCTTCATGTAACGCTTACTTACTTTTCGGATTTCAGTTGGCATGGTCGCACTGAATAACCAAATACTTTCACGGTTAGGTGTGTTCTTTAAGATAAACTCAATGTCTTCTTGGAATCCCATATTCAACATTTCATCTGCCTCGTCTAATACAACATATTCAATTTGTTCAAGATTAATGGCCTTACGCTCAATCAAGTCAATTAAACGACCAGGTGTAGCGACAATAATTTGTACCCCTCTTTTCAAATCTCTTATTTGCATTCCAATGGATGTACCACCATATACTGCTAAAACTTGAACACCAGGAACATGCTTTTTAAATAAATTAATTTCATTTACAATTTGCATACACAATTCACGTGTAGGACAAACCACCAACGCTTGAGGATGTTTGTCGGCTGTTTTGATTAATTGAATCAATGGCAAACCAAATGCAGCTGTCTTACCAGTACCTGTTTGTGCCAATCCAATAAAATCTTTTGTTCCGCTAATTAAAACGGGAATAGAACGCTCTTGAATTTCTGTTGCATGGGTGTAGCCTAATTCAGTAACCGATTTTACCAATTGCTCATTTACACCTAATTCGGCAAAAGTCTTTTTAGACTTGACTGCTTCAATTAATTCATTCGTTGTATTCATCTCTTCTGTCTTCTTCATTTTTAATGTTTAAATTTCTTTTAAATTGAATTTTATTTTAAAATTCTTTTGATACCATTTGCATTTACAATCAAATCAGATAAGTAGTCCACATTTTCTTTTTCAAGACATGACTTAAACTTTTTCAATTGACTAATATGCTCATTTAGCACATCCAACACATTTTCCTTATTCTGCATAAAGATGGGAACCCACATTGCCGCGTTGGACTTTGCCAAACGCACTGTGCTTTCAAAACCACCACTCGCTAATTCAAAAATAGCATCGGACTCTTTCTCCTTCTCTAACACGGTGTTCGCCAATGCAAAAGAAGTAATATGGGATATATGGCTTACGTAAGCCACATGGATGTCGTGCTTCATTGCATCCATGTATAATATATGCATCCCTAATTGCTCATACACTTGCTCTACTAAAGTCAAAGCATCTTGGTCAATTTGTTCTTTATTACAAATTACAGTTGCCTTTTCCTTAAATGCATCTTGTTGAGCCGCTTCTGGACCACTAAATTCAGTTCCCCACATTGGGTGGGTCGGAACGAATCTTCCTTTCTTAGAATGTACGTTCGCGATTTGTACAATACTTTCCTTAGTAGACCCTACGTCAAATACAACCTGCTTGTCAATTAAATTTAAAATAGTTGAAAGCAATTTTTCTGCAATATTGATTGGCGTTGCAATCACAATTAGATCTGAGTGGATGATGGCTTCTTCTAAAGGCATGATCTCATCTACAATACCCAGTTGCAATGCTTGATCTTGGTGCAAAGGATTATTGTCCACTCCAATGACATGCTCCACAAAGCCTTTTTGCTTTAGGGTCATGGCAATAGAGCCACCAATTAATCCAATACCAATCACTGTTAAACGCATGCTTCAATTCTTTTAATTGCTTCACTAAATTTTTCTAAAGACCCACACAAACTCACACGGATATAATCGTTACCAGCAGAACCAAAAATGCCTCCTGGTGTGATAAATACATTGGCTTCATAAAGCACTTTATCACTTAACGCATAACCGTCTTTGAATGTGGCTGGAATTTTTGCCCAAACAAACATTCCAACTTGTTGTTTTGAATAAGCACATTTTAAAACATCTAATAATTCGAATACTTTTTCGCGACGTGCTGTATATATTTTATTCACGGATTCATACCAATGCTCGTCTAGACTTAATGCTTTTGCAGCAGCTAGTTGGACTGGTAAAAACATACCACTGTCCATATTGGATTTAAACCTAAGTATTTCATTGATTCTGTCTTCGGCAGCAATTAACATGCCGACTCTCCACCCTGCCATGTTTTGGCTTTTACTCAGAGAGTTTAATTCGATCACCAC
>CAMCQV010000089.1 GCA_945877085.1 Chitinophaga pinensis | reverse complement strand
ATTTAAACATGAATTTGTATCTTGCATCAAATACATTTTATGGCCAACCAACCAATTGTAGGGATTATCATGGGAAGTGACAGTGATTTAAACATCATGCAAGCTGCTGCGGATATCCTAAAAACATTCAATATTCCTTTTGAATTAACGGTGGTTTCGGCACATAGAACGCCAGAGCGTATGGTTGAATATGCTAAACAAGCAAAATCAAGAGGTCTTAAAGTGATTATTGCAGGCGCTGGCGGAGCAGCACATTTACCAGGTATGGTCGCATCTATCACCACCTTACCAGTGATAGGCGTTCCAATTAAGTCTTCTAATTCAATTGACGGATGGGATTCTATCTTATCTATATTACAAATGCCAAATGGTGTCCCTGTTGCGACTGTTGCTTTGAATGCAGCAAAGAATGCTGGTTTATTGGCCGCGCAAATTATCGGTACACATAATGAAACAATTGCTTTGGCAATGGCCGATTACAAATTACAAATGGAGACTGAGGTTTTAGGAAAAGTAAGTCAATTAAATAACAACTGGGAGAATCAATTTGACGCTTAATATGCAGGTTGTAATAATTATCCTTTTTGATCAAAAAATTAGATAAAAATTTACTAGTCAAATTGGATGATGCTGAATCTAGATGCTAATCCTTTTGAATGATCCATGATGGTCTCTATCCAAGACTGATCAAAGTGCCCTACCCATTTAGAAAAATGCTCAACTCGTTCTTGTAAATTATCAAGTGGGAATAATTCCTTTTTAATGCGGTGTATTCTTTGAAGATCGACAGCTTGCCTGCGTCTTTCGGCACGCAGCATTTTCTTTTCCAGAGCTACTAATTTAGCATTTGCTTGCTGTGCTAAATTTTCGGTGTGCGCCCCTAAAGTGGCGTCCACTTGAACCACTTGATTTTTGATATTTGTATATAAACTAGATAGCTGATTCAATTGATCCTGTAAATCCAATTTTGTATTGGTATGTTTTTTTACATAAGCGATTTCTAATTCAAGGATAGGCTTAAATAAGTCTTGTTCCTCAAACTGCATAGCAGTCCATTGCTCCGCCTGTTTATGAGACATCAATAAAAAAGAGTTTCTTAACTGCAATAATGGATAATGCACCCCAACTGCTTGAAATACATTTTTCAATTCCATCCAATATGCCAACTCTCCTCCACCACCTACAAAAACGACGCCTGGTAAAACAGTTTCTTGGAACACCCCTCTTAAAATCACATTTGGGCTAAACCTTTCTGGATATTGATGCAGTTCTGCAATGATTTCGGCTTCTGTAAACTGCATAGCACTATCTACTACTATATATTTTTCGTCTTGCTTTTCGATCCTTGCTCTTAAATTATCTTTTAAATAAAATAAATTAATAGAACGGCCCTCAGATTGTACATGGTAGTCTTTGGATAAAGCAGCAATGGTTGGCTGTATCGCTAGATGAGAAAATCCTGTCAATAATTCTTTTTCCATCACAGGAATAAATGCCGCTTTAAGCGCAGCATCATCTGGCTGTAAAACCAACAATCCTTTTGATCCAAAAAATGCATGTACAAAAGACAAAGTAGCTTCACTAATTGTTTTGCCTTTTTGATAAGCCGCTTTTAAAATCTCCAATGCTTTTTGACCTTGAGGTAATATTGTCCAATAGCTTTCTAATTGTTTTAATAAAAGTAGCAAAGCATCATCTACCTGCATCCTTCCAATCGCACCAGTTTGTTTGGTTGCCCATTGGTAATTTTTTAAATCTAAATTAAAGGAACCTACTTCTTCTAAATCGGCATCTTCGGAACCCATATAATACACTGGAATAAAATTACATTCAGGGAATGCTGCCTTTAAACTAGCAGCTAATTGAATCGCATGAATGATTTTATAAAAAAAATACAAAGGCCCTGTAAATAAATTAGGCTGATGCGCCGTAGTCACAACAAATGTGTTGTCCTTATTCAATAAAGCAATTTGATTGTTGACTGCATTTTCTTGTGGAAGATTAGCATATTGTTTTGTCAATACATCAAACAATAAGCCTCGATTGATTGGATGTTTTTTTCGACCTTCAATCGCTGCTCTATAGCCTTCCAAATTAGGCGCATACTGTACAAAGTCAAGTGCCGTACCTTTACCCTCCAAGTAATCATTGATTAACTTAGAGAACATCTGAGTTGAACTAAATGGGATATGCTTACAGCTTTGAGACATCGTGTGCAAATTTCGGGAAAAATGCATTGATAAAGGCATTTTATTCGATATTGAAAGAAAAATAATACTTTTATAGGGCAAAAGATTGCAAGCTAAAACAAGCCCCTATGGAAACCTACGGTAAGATTTTGATTATTGCGATGCCCCTATTTCTGCTTTTAGTCCTATTTGAAAAATGGTACGGCTGGCGCAAGGGCAATGATACCGTTAGAACGATGGACATGATCTCTAGCTTAAGCTCGGGGGTGACCAATTCGACAAAGGATGTTTTAGGACTTAGCCTTGCTATTATTAGTTATAGTTGGATGGTGGAGCACTTAACTATTTACAAAGTTCAGTCAAGCTGGTTATTATATGTGATTGCATTTTTAGCTTTAGATTTTGCTGGCTATTGGGTGCACCGTTTAGCACATACCGTTAATTTTTTCTGGAACAACCATATTGTACATCATAGTAGTGAAGAATTTAATTTAGCATGCGCATTGAGACAAAGTATCTCTGTGTACTTTAGGATTTATGCATTTCTTTTAATCCCTGCTGCTTTATTTGGTGTGCCACAACAAGTGATTGCGGTGGTGGCGCCTTTGCATTTATTTGCACAATTCTGGTACCACACACAACATATCAATAAGATGGGCTGGCTAGAGTATATCATAGTTACTCCAGCGCATCATCGTGTGCACCATGCCATTAACCCAGAATATTTAGATAAGAATTATGGTCAGATATTTATTTTCTGGGATCGTATGTTTGGCACATTCCAAGAGGAAAGCCCTGCCATCCCTGCTGTATATGGTGTAACAAGACCAGTGCGTACTTGGAATCCCATCAAAATTAATTTCATGCATCTATGGTTATTAATGCAAGATGCTTGGCATACCAAAAGTTGGAAAGATAAATTACGCGTTTGGTTGATGCCTCTTGGATGGAGACCAGCAGATGTGGTGGAAAAATATCCTGTTTATAAAATCGAAGATGTGTACCATTTTGAAAAATACGATACCCCTGCTCCTAAAGGCATGATTATTTATTTATGGATTCAGTTATTTTGCTTGCTCTTAATTGTAAGTTATTTGTTTGGCAATGTAGCTAGTATTGGACTAACCAATATGATGTATTATGGCTTATTTATTTTTGCGCAAGTGTATGCTTTAACAGAATTCATGGACCGCAATCCTAGGGCATTGATCTATGAGGTTGTAAAGAATATGATTTGTGTTGGAGGCATTCTTTATTACGGAGGATGGTTTGGACTACAAAACTATTTTGGCGCGAGTAGCTATATCTTAATGGGCTATTTTGTAGCTAGCACAGCAACTGTGGCTGCTTATACTAGTCAACTAACTCGCCCTCTAAATCATAGTCGTACGCTTTCGTAATTTTCACCATTACAAAATCACCTGGCTTCAATCTTTTATTGGTATTGATCACCACTTCGTTGTCTACTTCCACACTGTCAAATTCTGTGCGGCCTAAGTAACGACCTGCTTCTTTTTTATCGACCAATACTTTTAAGATCTGTCCTTCCTTAGACTGATTGATCTCTAAGCTAATTTCCTGTTGTACTTCCATGATCTCTTCGGCACGACGTTGTTTTTCTTCCGCAGGTACATCGTCTACTAAGTCATGGGCACTTGTATTTTCTTCGTGGCTATAAGTGAAAATGCCCACACGATCAAATTTATGCAATTGTAAAAAGGCCTTTAACTCTTCAATATCTTCAAGTGTTTCTCCAGGGAAGCCTGCAATCAAAGTGGTACGAATGGCGATACCTGGCACACGCTTTCTGATTTCATAAATCAATTCGGTCATCTCCTCTCTAGTAATATTACGACGCATCGCTTTGAGCATATTATTGCTAGCATGCTGCAAAGGAATATCAATGTAGTTACAAATATTATCACGCTCACGCATGGCATCTAATATATCTAAAGGAAACTTAGAAGGATAAGCGTAGTGTAAGCGGATCCACTCCACGCCTTCCACATCAGCTAAGGCATGTAATAATTTTGGTAAGGCGCGTTCCTTGTAAATATCCAATCCGTAATAAGTTAATTCTTGAGCAATCAACATCAACTCTTTCACCCCTTTCTTCACCAAACCTTTTGCCTCGTCCACCAATTGCTCGATGGTTTTACTTACGTGCTGACCACGCATTAAAGGAATCGCACAAAAAGAACAAGTACGGTTACAACCTTCACTAATTTTTAAATAAGCATAATGCTGAGGTGTACTTAATAAACGCTCTCCTAAAAGTTCTGCTTTATAGTCTGCATTTAATTGATTCAGCATCAAAGGCAATTCCATGGTACCAAACCAAGCGTCTACTTCTGGTATTTCTGCAGCTAAGTCGCCTCTGTATCTTTCGCTCAAACAACCTGTCACATAAACCTTATCTAATTTGCCTTTATTCTTTAAAGCCACTTGGTCTAAAATCGTGTTCACACTTTCTTCCTTCGCTTTGTCAATAAAGCCACAAGTATTTACCACCACAATATTATGATCTAACTTTTTATTTTCATGCACTACGTCAATATCATTGGCCACCAATTGACCACTTAGCATTTCACTATCCACTAAGTTTTTACTACAACCTAATGTGATGATATTGACCTTGTTCTGCTTTAAAGTTTTTGACTTCATAAAATATGTTTGACGAAATAAATTCGTTTGTTTTTTTATTTATTGACTTCGTTGGTGAAGTGAAAAGTAATGTCTGGATTGTTGGTGATCTCTGTATTTAAGAACCATTCGCTTTGTGCTAAATACACAGGTGAACCATCTTTGTCTTCGGCTGCATTTTGCTGCTTATAACGTAAGAAATCGTTCAATTTATTCTTATCCGTAGAAGTTAACCAACATGCTTTATAAAAAGGTAGGGTTCTAAATTCACAAGCAGCACCATACTCTTGTAATAAACGGTATTGAATTACTTCAAACTGTAAGTCACCCACACAACCGATGATTTTTTTATTGCCACCAAACTGCGTGAACAACTGCGCCACACCCTCGTCTGTTAATTGTTGAATCCCTTTCTCCAATTGCTTGGTCTTCATTGGATCCTTATTCACTAATTCTTTAAAGATCTCTGGAGAAAATGTAGGAATACCTGTAAAGTAAAATTTCTCCCCTTCGGTTAAGGTGTCGCCAATCTTAAAATTACCTGTATCAAAAAGACCCACTACATCTCCTGGATAAGCATCTTCCACGATATCCTTACTACGGGCCAAGAAAGTGTATGGATTCGTAAAACGTACATCCTTATCTAATCGTACATGCGTATAATATTTATTTCGCTCAAACCTACCGCTACAAACACGCATGAAAGCGATTCTATCTCTGTGTTTAGGATCTAAATTGGCGTGGATCTTAAAAATAAAACCGCTGAACTTATCTTCACCTGCTTGTACTTTTCTAACACTGGTTTCTCTGTCACGTGGCGTTGGTGCAATCTGAATAAAAGTGTCCAACATTTCTTGGACCCCAAAATTATTCACTGCAGAACCAAAAAATACTGGGGCAATAGAACCAGACAAATAATCTGAAGGATTCAATGCGCCATATACGCCATCAAT
>CAMCQV010000088.1 GCA_945877085.1 Chitinophaga pinensis | reverse complement strand
TAGGCTGACATTTATGCCATTTTTGCCTATTCGACAGAATGGCATAATGATTGAACTATGGTAGTGAATTAATCATTGAAAATCAATCATTATGGGAAAAATTATAGGAATTGACTTAGGTACCACAAATAGTTGTGTATCAGTTATGGAAGGTGGTGAGCCAGTAGTAATCGCGAATGACGAGGGTAGAAGAACCACGCCATCGGTAGTAGCGTTCTTAAAAAATGGAGAGCGTAAAGTAGGTGATCCAGCTAAAAGACAAGCCATCACGAATCCAGAAAACACGATCTCTAGTGTGAAGCGTTTTATGGGTCGTCGTTTTAACGAAGTTGCAAGTGAATTGAGCTTGGCTAGTTATAAAGTAGTTAAAGGAGACAATGATACAGTGCGTGTTCAAATCGAAGATCGTATGTATACGCCACAAGAAATCTCTGCAATGGTTTTACAGAAGATGAAAAAAACTGCAGAAGATTATTTAGGTGCTGAAGTAACAGATGCAGTCATTACTGTGCCTGCTTATTTTAACGATGCACAAAGACAAGCAACAAAAGAAGCTGGTGAGATTGCAGGTTTGAACGTTCGTAGAATAGTGAATGAGCCAACTGCTGCTGCATTAGCTTATGGTTTAGATAAAAAGAACATCGAACAAAAAATTGCTGTATTCGATTTAGGTGGTGGTACTTTTGATATCTCTGTCCTTGATTTAGGAGATGGAGTATTTGAAGTAAAATCTACCAATGGTGATACACATTTAGGTGGTGATGATTTTGATAAAGTAATTATGGATTTCTTAGCGGATGAATTCAAGAATCAAGAAGCAATTGATTTAAGAAAAGATCCAATGGCATTACAACGTTTAAAAGAAGCAGCTGAAAAAGCGAAAGTTGAATTAAGTTCTTCTTCTGAAACAGAAATCAACTTGCCATATATCACTGCAGTGGACGGTGTTCCAAAGCACTTGGTATTAAAATTAACAAGAGCAAAATTTGAATCACTTGCAGATAGTTTATTTGCACGTTGTTTGAAGCCATGTGAAGCTGCTTTAAAAGATGCAGGTTACACGACTTCTCAAATTGACGAAGTAATCTTAGTAGGTGGATCTTCAAGAATTCCTAAAGTACAAGAGCTTGTAGAGAAATTCTTTGGTAAGAAGCCTAACCGTTCAGTAAACCCAGATGAGGTTGTTGCAATTGGTGCAGGTATCCAAGGTGGTGTATTGACAGGTGATGTGAAAGATGTATTGCTATTAGACGTTACACCTTTGAACTTAGGTATTGAAACAATGGGTGGTGTGATGACAACAATGATTGCATCTAACACAACCATTCCTACAAAGAAAACAGAGATCTATTCTACAGCAAGTGATAACCAACCTGGTGTACAGATCCATGTGATTCAAGGAGAGCGTCCAATGGCTGCTCAAAATAAAAGTTTAGGTATGTTTAACTTGGATGGTATTCCACCAGCGCCAAGAGGTGTACCTCAGATCGAAGTGACTTTTGATATTGATGCAAACGGTATCTTAAACGTAAGTGCAAAAGACAAAGGAACTGGTAAAGAACAAAAAATCAGAATCGAAGCGGGTAGTGGTTTAACAAAGGAAGAAATCGAAAAGATGAAAGCCGAAGCTAAAGCAAACGAAGCAAGCGATAAGATAGAGAAAGAAAGAGTAGAAAAATTAAATGAAGCCGATAGCTTGATTTTCCAAACTGAGAAACAATTGAAGGAATTTGGTGAAAAAATCCCTGCTGATAAAAAAGCACCAATTGAATCAGCTTTAGAAACATTAAAAGTAGCACACCAAGCGCAAGACGTTACGCAAGTAACTGCAGCTTTGGAAGCTATGAACGCTGCATGGACTGCTGCAAGTGAAGACATTTACAAAGCACAAGCTGAAGGTGGCGCAAATGCTGCCGGCCCAGATGCAGGTGCTCAAGATGGCGGATCTACTGCAAATGATACAGTTGAAGATGCACAATTTGAAGAAGTAAAGTAAGATTTACAAATTCATTTAAATGATTAAGGCCCTCCATTCATGGGGGGCTTTTTTTGTTTCTATCTTATTTGATTGTAGCTTCGCGGCTGATTAATCTAATTTATGAAGCGAATTGAAAGACATAGGGCAATTTTAGGGGTAGACGATAAGGCTACTTTAAGTGATTTAAAGAAAGTATATCGTAAGATCATGATGGAATGGCACCCTGATAAGTTCCAGGATAATGATGAGGCTAAAAAAGACGCCGAAGTAAAGTCTACAAAACTAATTGCTTCTTATCATTTTTTAGTGAGTGTACATGCAGAGACGCATGAGGCTACCAAAGAGGCCTATATTGCTACTACAACCGAAGCGAGTATCAATGACTTTGAATTTAAATCTGAAGTCCTAAGAGTTGAATTCTCTGACGGATCAGAATACGAGTACTATGGAGTGCCAAAAGCGATCTATGTTAAATTAGTGAATGCAGACACGCCAGACCGTTTTGCGAGACGCCATATTTACAATACCTATTTATACAGAAGCACTAGCAAGATTGTAGGAGATTAATCTTACATTTATTGTATGATTAAAAGCTTTAAAATATTTGCCATTCTATTTACTGGTTCAATTTTACTGTCTTCATGCGATAGCGATATTCCAGTAGCAGAACTCAAGGCAAAATACCTAAAAACAAATTCGGCATTCATAGATATTGATGGTGTGCCCGTTCATTATATTTTGGAAGGCCGCATGGATGATTCATTGCCCATTGTATTCATTCATGGTACTTCGGCTTCTTTGCATACATGGGATACTTTATCCAATTTATTAAAAACTAATAAAAAAATCATTCGGTTAGATTTGCCTGCTTTTGGTTTGACTGGACCCAATCGTTCAAATCAATATAGTTTCAATTATTACAATCAATTCTTAGATGAATTTTTATTAAAATTGAATGTGACCCAATGTATTGTTGCTGGTAATTCATTGGGAGGAAGCATTGCATGGAATTATGCCATTGCTAGTCCTGATAAAGTAAAGCAATTGATTTTATTAGACGCTTCTGGTTATCCAAAGAAGAACGAAAAAGGTTCATTGGGTTTTAAATTAGCTGGCATCCCTGTTTTAAATCAAGCTTTAAAACATATTTCACCGATCTCTTTAATTCGAAAAAGTTTAGAAGATGCATTTTACAATAAGACTTTAGTGACAGAAAAAATGGTTCAACAATACCACGACCTATTGTTAAGAGAGGGAAATAGAGGGGCTGTATTGGAATTGTTCCAGCATCCTATGAAAGCAGATCATGCTAAAATAAAAACCATTACGCAACCTACTTTAATCATTTGGGGGAAGCAAGACCAACTCATCTCTTATAATAACGCCACTTTATTCAAACAAGATATTCGCAATAGTCAAATGTTGGTACTTGATAAAGTGGGACATATTCCAATGGAAGAAGCGCCTAATCAAGTGGCCTCAGCAATACTTGAATTTATTAAGTAGAGATAAATTTTAATCTATGGAAAACAAGACTAAGGCGCTTATAAAAAAGGGCATGTTATATGGAATGATTGTATTCTATATTTTTGGTGGCTACAATCACTTTAAAGATCCAGCCTTTTATATTCCATTGATTCCTCCATATTTAGCGGCTTGGGCGGTGGAGCTGAACTTATTGTCCGGTGTTTTTGAAATTGGTTTAGCGCTTTTATTAATTCCAACACAGACAAGAAAATATGCAGGTTGGGGCATTGTACTCATGTTAATTGCCTTTATTCCTAGTCATATCTATTTTATACAAAAAGGTACATTCTCGCTTGGCACAATTACGATGAACCCAATGATTAGTTGGATTAGGTTATTGGTATTTCAGCCCCTATTTATTATTTGGGCGCTTTGGGTTAGTAGGAAATAGGGAAGATGTGGAGCGAACATAGTCCTGATAGGTTTCCAAATGACCCCATTTTTCCATCCCTGAAATTTCTAGTAGTCTTACACCACTTACATACACAAGTAGTAAATAGGTAAATAATGGTGAGATCAAACTAATATACTGCCATCCAGTTAAAGATGATAAAGACATAATAGCAACCCCAAGCCATAAAGTGATTTCACCAAAATAGTTAGGATGTCTTGAGTAGGCCCAAAGTCCATGTTGTATGAATTGATCTTTGTTGTTGGGATTTTTACGGAATTGAGACTTTTGCATATCGGCAATGATCTCTACTACAAAACCAATAATAAACACAAGTAAGCCAAAATAAAATAATCCATTTTGTATCACACCCTCTTTACTTGCAATGGCTGTTAAAGCACACATAGAACATATTGAAACCCACATGCCTTGCAAAGTCCATGTCATGAAAAACCTTGTAGGAGAAGGTTTGATGAGTTTAAATCTTTTGTCTTCGCCCGCTTTATGAATTCTGGTAAATAAGAAAGTTCCTAAACGTATTGTCCATATTAAAATGCAAACTGCTAATACAATGCTTGCAATATTTACATTCATGGATGCATAACTATGGTAACAGACAAAAGATACAACAGTCATATAGGTGATGCTTCCTGTTAGGTCATAGAATTTTTCTGTTTGAAAAAGATAAGCAGGTATAAAAGCAATCCATTGAATCACATAAGCAATCAATATAGCTTGTTGGATTAATTCTAACCCTGTTAATAGTGCAATGCCATATCCAATAGCAAATGAAAGCAATGAGAAGATTAAATTAAGGATAGGTTGCTTCATGATTGTGATTTGAGATATTGATACAAGATGAAAATAATAAGATAAATGAATAAATAGATACGGTATTGATTTCTTGTTTTGATGTAATCTGGATTTTCGGGATACATATTACTGAATAAACCAATGATTTCTTTTTTGAATAGGGGTTGTATGTTTATTTTCCAGTCGTCTGTTTGGTAAACGATCTTTCTGAACTTACTTCTAAAATAAGTACTCGGGATGCCCCAAATGATTAATAGGGTGAGTAGGAGTTGAGTGGATGTCATGGTTAAAGATAGAAAAGTTTACCCAAACCTTTCAGGATTGTCGTTTTTCGCTATGCTCAAAACGTCTTCCTAAAATGGCGGGCGTACCCAAACCCTTTCAACAAAATGCTTCGCATTTCGTTGGTTTTTTTGCTTCTCATCTGTTTACAAAAGCAAGCTTTTGACACAGCTTCGAAACAAAAAACCCTGTCACTTTCGTGACAGGGTTTGTGCCCAGAACAGGAATCGAACCTGCACTACCTTGCGATAACCAGATTTTGAGTCTAGCGCGTCTACCAATTCCGCCATCTGGGCAATTTACACCTGAGTGCGCGGCGGGCTGCAATATTACATTAATGATGGAAATCTTCCAAAATCCTATCAAGGTATTTTTTCTTATAGTAGTAGGATTTTATTTGCAGCATTGCTTCTTGGGAAATAGTATCGATCTGATCCATTTCCAAATACGTTTGAATAGGTGCATAAAGTGCATTTTTAATTTGTTCAATTTGATGAATGATGGCTTGTTTTGCTGTATCATCTTCTGCATCCATCCAAGCCTCGTTGAATTCCATCATTTCCATTAAAAAATCTGGTTCTAGGGCATATTTTTCATCTGGTGTCAGTATGCCTAGTAATTCAAGTACATAGGGTAGAATGCGTTCTTTTTGGTTTAAAAGAGTATAGCCTTTATTGGCTAAGGAGGATTGTTCTAAAGATGCTTCTTGTTCCTCGGGATCGCCCTGAGCAAATTTATCGGGATGGGTTGCCTTCTGGATATCCATAAAAGCGGCCCTTAATTTTTGTGTATCTACTTGAAAACCAATAGGAAGACCAAATAACTCAAAATAGTTCATGCTGAAATTTCTTATATTGTGCAAAATAACCAATATGCCTGTATTAGGACTTATTAAAGAGGGAAAAGTTCCCAGTGATAATAGGGTGGCTT
>CAMCQV010000087.1 GCA_945877085.1 Chitinophaga pinensis | reverse complement strand
CGTATTTGTCTGTTTTTTCTTTGTAAATTTGGTTATGAAAGTTCAAGAAGTTAAATATATATCGGACTATACCATTAGTATCAAATTTGATGATGGTGTAAACGGAACTATTCAATTAAACGATTTGGTTCAAAACGGAATTTTCAAAGTGCTTCAAGATAAAAGTGAATTCGCTAAGGTTTATACAAATGGATATTCAATTGCTTGGTCAAATGAACTTGAAATTGATGCTACTACTATCTATTCCGAATTAACTGGCAAACATTTTGGAGAAATTCTTAGTCCAAAATTGACCCATGCCACAAATTAGTTATTTTCTTGGCGTTATTATTCGTATGTTTTATAGAGATCACAATCCTCCTCATTTTCATGCAGTGTATGCCAATTTTGAAGGCATCATTGATATTGAAAAAAATGAAATCATTGGAGGGTATCTTCCACCTAGAGTTTTAGGCTTAGTTACAGAATGGACTGCGCTACATCAAAATGAATTAATGGATAACTGGGAGAGAGCAAGGCAACAAGAAAGCCTCAAGGACATAGCTCCTTTAGTTTAGTACTAAAATTCCATGAGCTGCAACTTTGGTAAGTAAGGGTAGCCAGAATGGACAAGCCATCAGTAATGATGGCTTTTTTATTATTCAGAAGGTAAGTTCTCTATATCATTCAAATCTTTATTTCTACCAGCCGCTTTTTTGGCTTCTATTAAATTTTAAGAAGAAATTTTATAGGATGATATTATTTGTCGATCAACTTTCTGTTTAACAAAATCCTTTGTATTAAATGAAGTTTCAATCATAACTATAGAAGCAGCTAACCTTTCTTCGATAGTTTTATCAAACCAAAATTGGTAATCAATATTGTTATCCTTAGACATATTTCTTGATGTATATATTTCAACATCAACAAAAGCTCTTTTCATAGGATTCATTATTTATATAAAGATAATTAATAACCTTAGGACAAAAACACCTCAGCAGAAATATTTAATTCTTGATGAAACAACTTAGCTAACTCCAGGGTCAATGGCTTCTTTTTGGTGTGTAAGGGGAGCCAGACTGGACAAGCCATCATTTTTGATGGCTTTTTCTTTTTCTATCAGTGAGTTAGTTTAAAAGAAATTATTAAATAACAGATTAGGAAATTAACTTACGATTTCTATATTCAAGAATGATGGTTACCGCAACGGTCATTATAATTGCAATAAAAAATACAAAGAATAACTGCAAGTGATTAGTCATAATCGCATTGTCTATTAAAGTATAAGAAACAGATTCCACAAAAAGTAGGATACCACTAATTTGCCAAATTTTTGAAGCCTCAGGCAATTTAACATCATTACTAATTTCAAGAAATCCCTTTTTTGAAATTATATATTGCAACCTATTTGTATCCCATAAAAGTAGACATGCAGAGGCAAATAACATAAGTAGGGCTATTAACCAAGTGCCTGTAAAATGCATCGAAACGGTTATAAAAAAGATATTAGTTATAATAAAGAAGAATATTAAATTGCCAAGGGTTGCAAATAACTGACTCATCATTAATATAGCGGCAATAAGTTGCCCCCAGCCAAGGAAGTTCCAGTACATCCCGCTTCTAAATAATGCTTCAAAAAAATAGCCAATTGGATTGTCTGTTCCTATACTTGTAAAACGCTGACCTAATACTTTTTTCATGCCCGATGGAATAAAGGCAAATGCAAGCAGGTACCTTGTAAGCCAAACTAAAAGGTTTAACTTATAAAAGGTCCTTATACGAACGTAGATATAGGAAAGCATGGTATTCAATTGATTTTAAAACGAATTTAATTCAATAAACTGAACATATACTCCCAATAAAATATGCCAAAACAAGTAATGACCTAGTCTGATACTTAATGTGGCTAAAAAGCCTGCATTTTTATAGTATATAGCTTGTAGGTAATTCATTAAAAACCCAGTTATCAATGAATATCCAATAAAACAAACAGACCCACTTGGCATTTGTTCTAAAGGTTCTCTTAAAGAAGTCAATAGGATTGAACACCATAAAAAATAATGAAAGTATTTGCCTTTAAACATCTGTTTTCCAATTATTAATAGAGTTGTAATTGGTATAAGTCTATAAAATACCTCAATCTCTAATGCACCTGAGAAGTATAGGAATAGCGAATAAGGAAAGGGTTGTAAGAATGGAGGCAATTCTTTAAATGGTTCAGGATGCTGTATGATTTTAATGACAATAATATCAAGCAATCCAAAAACCACCCCAATTAAAAAAGGCTGAAAGAATCTTTTTTTATTTTGGACTTGTTCATCTATTAAATTTGGAATTCCAGCCTTTGTTTGTAAAAATAAAAAAGGAATACCAATTGTCAGCATCAATATATTTTCAAATTGCCATATTCTTAAATTATTGTATTTTTCATATATTGCATTACCAAAATAAATACCAATAAAAGCAATAAGTATAAACACAATGTATATTATTATATTTTGTTTATTATAGCTCATATAATCATTTAATTAGCTTTTCTTTTTTGCAATTTAATAACAAAATTTAAATTATGAACGCACCTTTCAGCAAGTTTCTTTACATCGGATTTTTATTATTAGGTTTATTCCAAGCAGTTGTTTCTAAAGACTATATGCAAGCTGCAGCCTCTCTGGGTATTGGTTTAGCATTTGATCCATTCAATCCAGAACAAAAATGGAACGACAGACCAATTTGGCAAAAAGCTGTCTTAATCATTCACCTAGCTTTAGTAGCAGCCATGTTCGGTTTTGGCATTGGTTTGAATGATAAGTAAACAGCCTACAAATTAGTAACTGCAACTTTTCTTATATTTAGGATATGAAGACAATTCTTTTTATCCTAACATTTTTACTTTGTGAAAATGGATATGCACAAACTAGTCCAAGCTCAAAAGCGTTTAAGCCTGTTGAACTGTATCAGTCTAATAACCTAATTATCATTCAAGTTTCAGAAAATGCATTTGTGCATACTTCTTATCTGCAAACAAACGATTTTGGGAACGTTCCTTGTAACGGGATGATTGTAAGAAATAGCAATGAAGCCATTGTTTTTGACACACCTACCAATGATTCAAGCGCGAATGAGTTAATTAAGTTCATTAATGAAAAATTGAATTGTAAGGTAAATGCGATTGTGCCAACCCATTTTCATAGTGATTGCTTAGGCGGGTTAGCCGCATTTCATAAACTGAATATACCTTCCTTTGCTAATTTTAGTACCATCGAATTAACTAAAGTAAATCATGTTGTCAATCCTCAAAATGGTTTTAAAGATGACCTTAAATTATGCCTTGGCAAAACCTTTGCAATGGTAAAGTACTTTGGTCAAGGACATACAAAGGATAATGTAGTGGGCTATTTTCCTAGTGAAAATATTTTATTTGGTGGTTGTTTGATTAAAGAGCTTGAAGCCACAAAGGGTTATTTAGGAGACGCCAATGTGGGGGCTTGGTCCAATACAGTTGAGAAAATCAAAAAACAATATCCCAACCTTAAAATTGTGATTCCTGGACACGGAGCAATAGGTGGCAGCGAACTACTGGATTATACTATTCAATTATTTAAGGCTAATTAGTTGCATATTTATGCGACCCATCGCAGTAAGGCATTTTTTTAGAAAGCCCACAGGTACAATCGTTGATCCCTCTTCCTGCTAATATCCCTGCAGTATGTTTTTCAATTCTTGCGATTCTTGTTTCGGATTGCTTGGCACCAGAAAAGTAAATTAAGTAAGCTCTTTGTCTACCTGGCGTTAAAGCGTTGAATGCTTTTTTAAGTGGGGTATTCTTTTTGAATATCGCATCCAATTCTTCTACTACAATTGCCTTTGGTTTTTCTAATATTGGTTTTATTCCATCCACTTCATTCTTAATCGCCTCTTTCACATAACTTGTAATTACTGATTTTAACTTTTCAATTTCGCTCACACTTTTAAAACGCAATTGTCTAGAAGCCTGAGTATTGGCACCTGCCTTCACCAATAAGCCTTTTACATCTTTTAATAATACGCCATTAAAAAATCCTAAGTCACAATGTGCTTTAAATGGAGCAATGATCACTATATTTTTATCATTGATTGTATAACAGGGTTGTCCCCATTTAATGGATTCCTCTAATTTACAAGTCAATAAAATAGTTCTTAAAACTATCATTTCGGCTTTCCATTGCTTTGCGTTTTGTATAAATTGGTCAACAGTAATGGCCATTTTTTTTATTTTAATGCTAATTTCATCATAATATCCGTTTGTGCTTCATCACCAAGTACAAAAACGTGTTGATCAAATTCAACAAATCCATTTTTTGCATAAAACTGGAGGGCTCTTTTATTTTCTTCCCATACACCTAGCCAAACATATGCAACATGCTGCTTCTTAGCTATTGCGATGGCTTTATCAAACAGTAATTGCCCCACTTTTTTACCATGAAACTCCTTCATTACATAAATGCGTTCAATTTCAATTGCATTATTGTCTTTCAGCTCGGTTTGAGAGCCGCCCAAATTCAGTTTTAAATAACCAATCACTTTTTCATCCAACATCGCAAAATAAAAAAATGAATTTGGATTATTTATTTCCTCATTTAATTTTTCAAATGAATAGGCTTCTTCTAAGTATTTAGCCATATTCTCTGCACTATTACTTTCGGCAAAGGTTTCTGAAAAAGTTTGACGACCAATTTGTTGCAATGCTTCAATATGGTGATGGTTGATCTGTTCTATTTTAATATTGATTTCCATATTAAGACATGCTCTTCAATTTAAATTGAATCATTTTTGTAATTAATTCAATGGGCATTGGCTCGTCAAGTGGGAACTGAACAGAACCTTTTCCTTGTTTGTATTTAGATAATTGTTTCGCAAATTTTTCATGGGTATTCGGCGTCGCATAAAATCCAATATGCTTTTCATAAGCTCCAAAATAGATAAATGGTTTTTTATTGATTTTATATGCGGGCATACAATAAGATATCTGCTCCGAAGCCTCTTGAGCAACTGATTTAATAGCTGCTCTAATTGATTTTAAATGTACTTGTGTTTTTTTAGGAAAACTTTGAATGTACTCATCTACAGTTTTAAAATCATTTTTTACCATATGAATATCATTTTGACAGAACTAAGATACTTATTTCTTTTGGGATGCCATTTTCGTATACCATTGCTTCATGTCGCTCTATAATAGATGCTTCTAATTTTTGTACAAATGGAATAGCCATAATTCTTTGAGGGGTCGATAAAATAAATCTGCTTCCTTGGTTCAAGAATTTATCAATCAAGGTAATTAAGGTATCAAATTGCGCTGGATCATAATTGACATCACTTAAAAGAACAACATCTGAATGTATATTTTCTGGGATTGCATTCCAATCTAATTGCAAAGCCTCTGCATTTTGTAATTGTAGATGTTCAATATTTTTTTGAAGCAGGGCAACCGCCTCCTTATCATAATCACTTATTTGAATTGATTTTGCGACACCTGCCATCATCAAAGAAGGCAAACCAATGCCTGCGCCAATTTCTAGTACCTGCTTGTTTTGAATCAAATGAGGGTGTGCCTTAAGTACATCAAGCAGCGCAATGGAAGATGGCCATAGTTTAGCCCAAAAAGGAAATGGGGTATTGGGATCCAAATTCAACAATGAGGTATAGATATGCTTAACCTGTTCATAATCAGGGATATAAATAGCCTTTTCGGCACTTAATTGAATTAATTGAATTGGGTATTGCATGGTTCAATACAATGTTAGGAACAAAAACGATTAAAAATTTGGGTGAATCTTAAATACTTAATTACTTTGTAATTCAAAGTACTTTTAAAACACAAGTTTATGGATCAGCAACAAGAACAATTAGACTCAATAAAAGCCATACGTTCGATGATGGAACGTTCGTCTAGGTTTTTATCCTTGAGTGGACTTTCGGGCGTCATCGTTGGATTG
>CAMCQV010000086.1 GCA_945877085.1 Chitinophaga pinensis | reverse complement strand
TGGGAGCCAGATATTCAAATAGTGGTGGCCTTTAGAATGTTACCTGAATCAATTTGGTCATACCCTCCAATGGGCACCCTCAATGTGCATGGTTCTTTACTACCAAAATACCGAGGTGCAGCACCAATTAATTGGGCAATCATCAATGGAGAAAAAGAAACCGGCGTGACCACTTTTAGGTTACAACATGCGATTGATACTGGAGACATTTTATTGCAAGAACGCATTCCAATTTCGCAGGATATGACCGCAGGCGAATTACATGATACCATGATGGAAGTTGGAGCTCAAACCCTTGTTACAACTTTACATGGATTGATCGCAGGGACGATTCAATCTAAACCACAGGAAGAGACACTCGCTATTTTGCATGCTCCAAAAATATTTACAAAGGATTGTCAAATAGATTGGCAGCAGCCTGTTGCACAAATTCACAATTTAATAAGAGGGCTTGCTCCCTTTCCTGGTGCTTTAACTAAAGTGGATGGCAAGATTGTAAAATTATTCAGCACATCTATCTATGATGAAGATCCAAAAGAACTTGCTGGCAGTTTTGTCACTGATGGAAAGACGTATGTAAGATTTGCATGCAGTGATGGTTACATTCAATTGAACGATATACAATGGGAAGGAAAAAAAAGAATGCCTATTGCAGACTTTCTTAGAGGATATAAAAAAGTGGATTAAAAAATGATTGAATTGAATGATTGTTTATGTTTCATTCACTATCAACCATCAAGCTTCTCTTATAATCCAAACGCTTTCTCAAAATCTTCTTTTGGTGCAACACCCACTTTTCTCCAAACTTCTACACCATTTTTATATAAAATAAATGTTGGAAGATCTTCTGCCTTTACCGATTTCATCACATCGATATCTTGGCCACCATCCACTGCTAAAAAGTAAAAAGGTTTAGGAGGTGTTTGTTTTAAGGCATCCATTATAGGTTGCATCTTTCTGCATGGAGGACACCATAGGGCACCAATTTCTGCTAAGACGTATTGGTTTGATTGTACTACTTTATCAAAATCTGCTACACGCATTTGCAACTTTGTAGCGCCACCTTCTATTGGCATTTGTTGCATTCGCCAATTACTCATCCCTCCTTCTAAATTCACCACTTGATATCCCTCTTGTAATAAAGCATTTTGTGCAGAGGCGCTTCGACCACCAGATTGACAATAGATATAAACTGTTTTTGATTTATCTAAATGTTTTGTTCTGTTTTTAAACTCTTTGGGATCTAACCAATTGGCTTGTAAAGCATTTGCAATATGACCTGACTTGAATTCACCAGCGGTACGCACATCTAAAATTTGAGCGTCAGGAGCCGCAATAGCTTTGCTGAATTTTGCTGCATCCACAGTCAAATCCATAGTCAGTTTTTGATCTGAAACATTTTTTTGATTAGGCTGTTGTGCGCAACTCATTATCGTAGTTGTTAAAAATAACAAGCTAGCAAGACATTTTAATTTCATATTGATGATTGAAAATTATTAATAGGTCACAGACACTTGAAAGGTCTTATTGGTCACGCCTAAAATGGCAGCAGCAGCGTCATTTAATCGATATTGAATGGCATTGCCTACCTCAGGTAATGCATTGATCACTTTAGCACAAATACTTTTTAGATCAGAAGTGGTAATTCTAACAATGGTACCCACCGGTAATTCATTGGTTAAAATATAAAATTTATTATCCTTCCAACCACTCACGCTTTTAAATACGGCAGCTGTTCCATTTAAGGTCTGAAATGTAGCGGCTTTTTTTTGATTAGAGAAAAAGCTTGCAAAATACCCTTCGTTTGTAACTGTACTTTCTTGAACTAAATTTGTTTTCTGAACACTATCTTTTATTCTTGATTGTTCTTTGTTTTGAGCAATCATTTGCCATTGAGCGGTTCTAACCACAGGTGCTACTTTAGCCACCGATTTATTTGATTTGGCACTTTTCTTTTTAGACTTCGAGTACTTGCTAGATTTCTTTTTGCTTCCTTTTTTTGATTTCGAAGATATGCTAGCTGGCTTCTTTTGGTTCGCTTTTTTAACGGTCTGCGCCTTATTAGCCACAGTTTTACCCTTTGCTCCAGCGGCATTCGTTTGGCTAAATAGTCCAAAAGCTAGAATCAGGTATAAAATGATCTTCTTCAAGGATGACAAATTTACAAAATCTAAATGCAAAAAAAGATATAAAATTACTTATTACATTAATATGTAATTTATAATCATCAATAATTCAATATTCTCCAAGTATTTGGGTAATAATTATTTAATCGATTGGGTAGTATTTTAACCCATCCTAAACGGCAATTCATATAACGAATGCTATGCCAACCCCTAGGTCCGTTCAACTGAAAATCGGCTCTTCGGAGAAATTGAAGGGCATTGGTTAGATCCAACTCAATTGTTTCATAAGGCATTTTAGTCCATTGACTCATAGCCAAATCATGCGCAGGTACCAGGTCTGTCCCTTTAAGCATTCCTATACGCATTCCTATTTTTTTGACATATAAATGCGCCCTAATGGTTTGTAAATCGGAATAACAATGCATTGGTAAGGCAATCAGCTCTTCTGCATGTTGAATGCAAATCATCTGATCTGGCAATGTATAGATAGCGGCTAAATTAGCGAGCTCTTTTTTGGGCAATAAAGTGAATTGAAAAGGCGTCGTAAACTGACTGGTATACGCTGCTTTTTGTTTTTGAAAAACAGCAATAAAAAACCCTTCACCTTTTACTTTATCAGGATAAAATCTAAAACCTTGTGCTTGATGTGTAGGACTATATGTAGTCACAATTGGAGATGAGGAAGGCAATTGAATTTGAACAGATGTCATTCCATCTAACGAGGCAATATAATCCATGATCTTTTCATCCTCTTCGAATGAATATGAGCAGGTGGAATAAATATAATACCCGCCTTCCTGCAAAGCGGTAATGCTTTCTTCTATAATGCGGGTTTGTCTTTGACTACAATGCAATACATTTTCTTCGCTCCATTCTTTGATGGCTTGTGGGTCTTTTCTGAACATCCCACTACCACTACATGGCGCATCGGCAACAATAAAATCAAAAAAATTAGGTAAGGCTTTAAAATGACTTGGATCATTTTGTGTCACTACAATATGATCGCTCCCCCAGCGAATACAATTTTCTTCTAAAATGGCATTCCTAGATTTAATGGTTTCATTGGCTACCACCAATCCATTTTTAAAGTAATTGGCCAACAAAGTTGTTTTTCCGCCAGGTGCTGCACAAAGGTCTAAGACCTTATAATATTTTTCTGTATCTGCTAGTTGGTTAATGATGGTATGCAAAAACATACTACTTGCTTCTTGTACATAATAAGCACCCGCATGCCATAAAGGATCCACTACAAAACTTGGCCTGCCAGTTAAATAAAAACCTTCTGCGCACCAATCCACAGGGGTTTTTGCATGCAAAAAAGGATGTGCTGTATGGTCGAATGGTTTATACTGATTCATTCTAACCGCAGTAAAATCTGCAGGTACCTGATGGGTCTCCACAAATGTGGCTTTGTCAAATCCAGGAAGACCTGCTAAGGATGCTATGAATTTTTCTGGTAACAATGAATAGTATTAATAACGAATGATAAAATGTTCTTGCTCTTTTTGTTCTTTTCTAAGAAACACAATACCTATATAAAATAAATCAATAGTCAGTGATACTCTATCATCTGCTTTAATTTCGGCCCAAGCTTTTTCCATTTCACTACTCCAATGAATATCATCAAAAATAAAAATAGAGTGCTCGTCGGATTTAGCTAAAAGCAAATTAAAATATTGCATTGTGGGTTCGTATCTATGATTCCCATCCACATACGCAATGCCAATAGTAGAAACACTTTGTAAATAATTGGGTAAGCTTTGATCAAAATTGCCTTCTATTAATTGTATATTTTGAAACCCTAAATTTTTAAAAGTAGTCAAGGCTTCATGGGCCACTGTGGGCGCGCCTTCCATGGTCACCACAGAAGCATTAGGCACTCCATGCGCCAAATAACAAGTCGTAATACCTAAGGAAGTGCCCATTTCTAAAACCTGACGAGGCTGGTAATATTTAACAATACGGCTTAAGAGCGAGCTATATTTTTTTGGCTTTAGTGCCCCTTTTGCAATTTGTGCAATGGTTCTGGATTTATTGCCCTTCGGATCGGCACCTGCACCCAAATCAAGAATGGTGATTTCTTTTTGATTGTTCAATAATCGTTGACGGTACAATTCAATGGCGTCAATACTTGCTCCTTTTGATTTGGTGTTTAATACATTTTTAATGAAAGCGAATACGAACGGAGAATGAACTCCATGTCCGTGACCATTGGAGGCTTTCCATAAATAGCTAATGTATTTATTGATTAAGGTAAAAGTGTTGTACTTCATTTCCTTTTCCAGCATTCAAAGTCAAATGCATAAGCATGTTTTGCATCCGCTGCATTTGGAAAACTATATTCCATAGTCCATTGCGCATCCATCACCGGAAATAAAGTATCTCCCTCAATTTGCGTATGCACCCTGGTCATATAAATGGTATCTGCAATCAACATCGCTTCTTGATAAATTTGACCGCCACCAATGACAAATACTTCTGCATAATTTTCACGTTCCGCTAATGCAATGGCTTCTGCGATAGAACCTACTACCTCTGTTTGATCATAGCTAAGTCCAACTTGTTTACTTAAAATAATATTCAACCTGCCAGGTAAAACACGTTTGCCCAAAGATTCAAAAGTTTTTCGCCCCATGATCACAGGCATCGCCCATGTAGTATCTTTAAAAAATTTCATATCCTTAGGTAGATGCCAAAGCAATTGATTGTCTTTGCCAATCATATGGTTATCGGATGCTGCTACAACTAAGGATACTTTCATAATGTTTTATTAAACTGCCACTGGTGCTTTAATACCAGGATGACATTCGTAATTTTCTAAAGTAAAATCTTCGAACTGGAAAGCAAAAATATCTTTTACCGCAGGATTGATCTTCATCGTTGGAAGTGGAAAAGGTGTTCTGCTTAATTGTAAATTAGCCTGTTCCATATGGTTATTGTATAAGTGCACATCGCCAAAGCTATGCACAAAATCTCCATATTCTAAATCACAAACCTGTGCAATCATCATTGTTAACAAGGCATAGGATGCGATATTAAAAGGTACACCCAAAAACACGTCTGCACTTCTTTGGTAAAGTTGACAACTTAATTTGCCATCAGCCACATAAAATTGAAACATATTATGACAAGGCATCAATGCCATCTTGGATAAGTCTCCCACATTCCATGCACTCACAATCAATCTTCTGCTATCTGGTGTTTTTTTAATTTGCTCAATTAAATCTGAGATTTGATCAATCACAACGCCATTGGGTGCTTCCCAACTTCTCCATTGCTTTCCATAAACTGGTCCTAAATCTCCATTTTCATCTGCCCACTCATCCCAGATGCGCACCCCATGGTCTTTCAAATATTGGATATTCGTATCTCCCTTTAAGAACCAAAGCAATTCATGGATGATACTTTTTAAATGTAATTTTTTGGTGGTCACCAATGGAAAACCTTCAGCTAAATTAAAACGCATTTGATAACCAAAACAGCTTTTAGTACCTGTGCCGGTACGATCTGTTTTTTCGGTCCCATGATCAATAATATGTTGGACTAATTGTAAATATTGTTGCATGCTGCAATTTACAACTTGGGGCGTAAAATAGTAGATTATTTTGCTTTTCTTCTCGCAATTTCCTGTCTGATCAATAGCAATTCTCTGTTGGTTTGGCCATTCACGCTTGAATTTTCCTGTGCCCTGCGCATTAAATAAGGAATCACATCCTGCAATGGACCGAATGGTAAATATTTGCTGACTTGATACCCTTCCGAAGCCATGTTAAAACTAATATGATCGCTCATGCCATAGAGTTGAGAAAAATGAATACGAGGATGGTTATTAGGCAACCCTTTATCCTGCATCATTTGAGCACATTTTAAATTACTCGCCTC
This sequence comes from Chitinophaga pinensis, assembly GCA_945877085.1. Taxonomy (GTDB): domain Bacteria; phylum Bacteroidota; class Bacteroidia; order Chitinophagales; family Chitinophagaceae; genus Sediminibacterium; species Sediminibacterium pinensis_G. The sequence continues at coordinate 36 of CAMCQV010000086.1, read as the reverse complement.
ATTATGAGATGCAACAATTAAAGCAATATTATCTAA
>CAMCQV010000085.1 GCA_945877085.1 Chitinophaga pinensis | reverse complement strand
TTTCCTAAAGGGGAATGGCAGGCAACCTGGGATGGTTTATTTTGGCGCTTTTTATCCAAACAGCATGTGGTATTTTCAAAAAATCCGAGATGGGCGATGCTATTAAGCACCTGGGATAAAATGCCTGAAGAAAAAAGAGTAAATCATTTAAACAACGCAGATCAATTTTTAAAAGGATTAAAGTAAAAGAAACAGTATAATGGAAAAAACAGATTTGACCCATACAAGACCAGCAGCAACAATTTTAAGACCTGAATGGGTCGAAAAAGATAGAGACCGTATTATTGAAATGGCTTGGGAGGATCGAACCCCTTTTGAAGCCATTCAATTTCAATTTGGATTGAGTGAAAAAGAAGTGATTGAATTTATGCGTGCCAACTCAAAGCCTTCTAGTTTTAGAATGTGGCGCAAACGCATGGCTTCTAGAAAAACCAAACATGCTGTATTAAGAAGTACCGATGTGATTCGGTTCAAATGTAGTCGTCAAAAAACAAGCGGGAATAAGATTTCAAAAAGATAGCGCGACTATACAAGTCGCGCTATTAGATTTTAATGCTAGAAACTATTTCGATTTTTCTAGGATTCGTATAATTGAATTATTTTTTAATTTTCTGCTTCTTACAACCTTCACTGCAGTATTGGACTTCATCCCAGCAGCGCTCCCATTTTTTTCGCCAACTAAATGGGCGTCCACAGACTTTGCAAATTTTTTCAGGTAAATTTTCTTTTTTTACGCCCTTCATAGGATGATAACAAATTCGCTTGTGAATTGTTGAAGCTTGTTTCTAATGTTGCACTAGCTAACAAGAGGTTGTTGTTCTTTAACCCACTCATTAATACCACCACTATAATTCATAATATTGCTATAGCCCTCTTTAACGAGAAGGGAATAGCCTATCGCTGCCCTATCGCCACCTTGACAATGCATAATCACTGGCTTGTCTTTTGGTACTTTATCTAAATTTTGCAATAAGGTTCCAACAAATACATTTTTTGCACCTGCAATATGTCCACTATTGAATTCAGCAACGCCTCTTATGTCAATAATTGCTGCGTCTTTATTTTCCTTTACTGTATCAATCGTTACCATATTAGACTTTGACAAATTGCCAGCATAAACTTGAGCAACTTTAGACGCATCAACAAAACCATAAATATTATCTAATCCTATGCGCATTAATTTTCTTGTCAAGTCGTCTACTTGATTTGGCTCGGCAATTAAAATAAATTTTTCGTCATAAGAAACAAACCAACCCATCCAAGTAGCAAATGAATTATTGCCTTGAATATTGAGGCTGCCTGGTATAAATCCATTTTGAAATTCTAATTTATTTCTTGTATCAATTAATTTGATGCCGTTATCAGTAGCAGATTTTAATTCAGCACCAGATAATTCTTTAATTTTTGGTACTTCAGTCAATAAAGGACGATTCACTTTATTCAGTTCCTTCATTTTAGCAAAGTACTTAGGTGGTTCTGGTTGATCAGTCAATAAAAATTGTACGAAACCTGCTTTGTCTGCACCATACTGAAATGCCCAGTTTCTTTTTTTCTCATATCCCACCGTAGTGCTTGGTACTGCTCCTAAAGCCTTTCCACAAGCTGATCCTGCACCATGCCCTGGCCAAACTTGAAGAAAATCAGGTAATGCAGAAAATAAATTAATAGACTGGTACATTTGCTCCGCACCTTTATCTTGCGTACCTGCCATGCCTGCTGCCTTCTCTAATAAATCTGGGCGACCAATATCTCCAACAAATACAAAGTCTCCTGTAAATAACATCACTGGCTCCTTGCTAGCTGGTGTATCTGTTAATAAAAAGCTAATACTTTCTGGCGTATGACCTGGAGTATGTAATACTTGAATTTTTAAGTTACCAATCATTACTTCGGAATTATGTTTCATGCCCTCATGTGCAAATTCATATTCCCAACCTGGACCACCTTCGTCTGATAAATACATTTTAGCGCCAGTTAAAGCAGCTAATTCACGAGATCCAGTTAAAAAATCGGCATGGATATGCGTTTCAAAAATATGCGTGATTTGCATATTATTTTGTTTTGCAATTTCTAAATAAGTGTCAATATCGCGCTTTGGATCGATCACTGCTGCTACTCCTGCCTTTTGACAGCCGATGAAATAACTTGCTTGTGCTAAAGTTTTGTCGTAAACGTGTTGAAAAAACATACTGCTATTTTTTTTATTGATTAAAATAATGTGTTCTAATTGTTTGTATGAAAACCTTTTAAGGCCTTTCATAAAACAAAGATGCGTATTATTATTGCTACTTTTTGTGACATATATCACAAAACTAAAAGATTGTATTTTGAATTGTTGTCCTAACTTGGAATTTCTGTCAATTGTGCAACTCCTGAAGCAATCGCTGCTTTTGAAACTTCTGTTGATACCACTTTTAAGAGTCTATTGTCAAATGGCTTAGGCAAAATATAGGTTGGGCCAAATTCAATAGGCGTTCCTCCGTATATATCAATTACTTCTTGAGGTACAGGCATTTTAGTTAAATCAGCCAATGCATGGACTGCGGCCAATTTCATTGCTTCATTGATTTTTGTCGCGCGTACATCTAAAGCCCCTCTAAAAATATAGGGAAAACCAAGTACATTGTTTACCTGATTCGGGTAATCGCTTCTGCCTGTGGCAAAAATAATATCTGGCCTGGTCTGTATTGCGCTATCGTAACTAATTTCTGGATTCGGATTTGCTAATGCAAAAACAATACAATCCTTCGCCATGGAAAGTAACATCTTTTCATTTAAAACATCTGCTTTAGATAATCCTAAAAACATATCTGCACCTACTAATACTTCTTCTAAAGAAGCCGATGCAGCGTAATTTTGATTGGTAAATAATTTTTTTCGGCCGTCTAAATTATCACGATCAGTATGAATTAATCCCTTAGAATCGAACATATATAAATTAACAGATTGTACTCCTAATGCTAAATAAATACTTGCACAAGATGTAGCAGCAGCGCCAGCTCCATTAATAACTACTTTTATATCTTCAATTTTTTTTCCTATTAACTCAAGCGCATTCAACAATGCAGCAGCACTCACAATGGCTGTTCCATGTTGATCATCGTGCATAATTGGAATATTCAACTCTGCATTTAATCTCTCTTCAATTTCAAAACAATCAGGTGCAGAAATATCTTCTAAATTAATGCCTCCAAATGTAGGAGACAAAATTTTCACAGTCCTAATAAATTCTTCTATGTCTTTAGTATCTAGCTCTAAATCAAAAACGTCAATATCTGCAAATTTTTTAAACAAAACGGCCTTCCCTTCCATCACAGGTTTACTTGCAAGTGGTCCAATATCACCTAATCCCAATACAGCTGTTCCATTGGAAATAACCGCTACTAAATTTCCTTTTGTAGTATAGTCATAGACTTTACTAGCGTCTGCCTCAATTGCTAAACAAGGGGCCGCAACGCCAGGCGAATAAGCCAATGCTAAATCTTTTTGAGTATCCGTTTCTTTGGTTGGGTGAACTTCGATTTTACCAGGTCTTCCTTTTGAATGATATACTAACGCCTCTTTGTCCATATGAATTTTTATCGTTAAGAAAGGTAATAAATAAATACAAAACGCAGTCATAATTGACTGCGTTTTTCTAAATATTGCATCTAAATACAATAATGCATAGGATTAATTTTTTGTTTTATAAACCTGCTTTCAAATAGCCCCAACCTGCTTCTTGTTTAAGAATCAGCTCTACCACTCCAGATGGTACTGTTTTTGCTGAGCTTAGTAACATAGCCTTGGTTATTCCATATTTATTCATCGTGTTTTCACAAGCGCTAAATTGGACGCCTTTTTTTGATAAAGTTTCAATATCTTCTACTAAGTGTGATTTACTTGCCACTAAAAAATTCAACGCTTTACCATGTACAACCACTTCTACTTCCACTTTGCCAGGCCATATTTTTTGGAAGTTTTTAATATTACCCAAAACGCTACTCCAAGCAGCTGTATCCGCAGTATTTAATTGCATCACTACATGATGGACTTTTTCTGAGACATTGTTTTGTGCTTGCAATTGTGCACTCACAAAAATCAACATGATTACTAAAAAACTAGAAAGCTTATTCATTGGTAGCGTTTTGATATTTATAGTTCAAATTACAACATTTTATTAATTTCTAACAATATTCATCATATCGAATATACCGCCACCATTAAATACTTCAACTACACCATGTTGTTCTAAAATTGTCTTTGCGATACCACTTCTATTGCCACTTCTGCAATACACGACAATGGGTTTAGGCATAACAGCAATTTTTGCCGCTTCATCTCCTACAGTTTCCAAAGGGATATGTAATGCACCAGGAAAGTGCTCCGTATCAAATTCCATTTGGCTTCTAACATCAATTACTGTTGCTTTTTTTTCTTGAATTGCTTTAATAATATTTTCCATTTTTTTGAATTTAAAAAGACGCCTTTCCCGCCTAATTTTTGTTTTAGATTATATAATATATTTTATAACATAGTTGATGGACAAACGTAATCAGAGATTTTAAAGTTACCGCTATCTTTCAAAGCTTTGAATCCACCTTGCACATCGACTAAGTTGTCAAATCCTCTTGCTCTTAAAGTAGATACAAAAATCATAGATCTATAACCACCCGCACAATGTACATAGTACGTTTTCTTTTTGTCGATCTGAGCCATACTGTCATTGATAAAATCCAATGGCGCATTTTCGCTTTCTAAAACATGTTCACTAAAATGTTCAGATTTTTTTCTTACATCTAATAAAATTGCATTTGAATCTTTTTTAAGCAAATCTGCTAATTGATCAGCTTTAACAGATTCAATCGTATCAATTTCTTCGCCTGATGCTTTCCAAGCAGCAAATCCACCTTTCAAATAACCAATGGTAAAGTCATAACCTACTCTAGCTAAACGAGTCACCACTTCCTCTTCTCTACCCTCTTCAGTTACTAATAAAATTTCTTGTTTGATATCTGGAATCATGGCGCCTACCCAAGGTGCAAAATTACCATCAATGCCAATATTGATTGAATTTGGAATAAAACCTTTTGCAAAAACTTGTGCATCTCTTGTATCTATGATTAAAGCACTTGTTTCATTCGCCGCTGCCTCAAATGCCTTTGGACTTAACGCATGTTGACCTCGCTCTAATACTTTATCAATGCTATCGTATCCTTGAATATTCATCAATACATTCAATGGGAAATAGCCTGGAGGCGCTACTAAGCCATCTAATACAGCAGCCTTAAATTCTTCCTTAGTCAAATTTGGATTCAAAGCATAATTTATTTTTTTCTGATTTCCCAAACTATCTGTTGTTTCCTTGCTCATGTTTTTACCGCAAGCAGAACCTGCGCCATGTGCAGGGTAAACAATAATATCATCTGCTAAAGGCATTACTTTGTTTCTTAAAGAATCAAACAAATGACCTGCTAATATATCCTCGGTTAATTCAGCTATTACTTTTTGCGCTAAATCAGGACGACCTACATCCCCAATGAACAAAGTATCGCCACTAAACAAAGCTGTGTCTTTGCCATTTTCATCTATTAATAAGAAACAAGTGCTTTCCATGGTATGACCTGGTGTATGAATCACTTTAATTTTTACTTTACCTAGAGATAAAATTTCACCATCGGTTGCGGTATGCATATCAAATCCAGCTTTTGCAGTTGGTCCAAAAACGATTGTAGCACCCGTTTTTTTAGCTAAGTCAATATGACCAGAAACAAAATCAGCATGAAAATGCGTTTCTAAAACATACTTAATTTTTGCGCCATCTAATTTTGCTTTTTCAATATAAGGAGCCACTTCTCTTAATGGATCTATAATTGCGGCTTCACCATCGCTTTCAATATAGTAAGCCCCTTGTGCTAAACACCCTGTGTAAATTTGTTCTACTTTCATAGTTGTATTTTTTAATGTTCTAAAATTAAATTGATACCACAAAGTTGAAACTATTCAAATGCATACACAGTGATAATTATCACACTGCTTAAGCTTTTATATAATAAATTTTATGATTGTTATCATTTTTTGCGCAATACCTAACTAAATTTGCCTTGCCTTTATGGAATGGACTATATGCGTACACCATTTCGTGTGTTGCATATCGATGATTCCAAAATTTTTCATGGCTTAGTGTTTAGACATTAATAATAACTTTATTGTTTTT
>CAMCQV010000084.1 GCA_945877085.1 Chitinophaga pinensis | reverse complement strand
TGGTAAATTATTTGTAACTGGTGTGATCGCCAATCAAAAATCGCAACGTCAGTCTATGGCCTTGCAGGGAGGATCGTCTACACAAAGATTCCAAAAAAGATTAGACGACTATGAAGAAAATAGACACTTCTTACTATCACAGTATTTTAAAGAAAATTACAATACGGTAATGAGTAAATTGCCGGTGCCTAATTCTAAAATACAAATTAAGCGTATCGAAGTTTGGGTGACCAATCGAAATGGTCAAACAACCAACGCCAGAGATGTGGTTGGTTTGGCTGATCTTGGTGAACCAATATTAAGAAAGGAAAAACAGCAGTACCAAACGAATCCTAGTAATCCATTCCCAGATAACAATGCCAATAGTTTGTACTCAACGATTACAGGAAATCCAGAGGCTAGAATTCCATCTGGCGTTGCAGGTGTTTTAGCAAGAGCCACTTTGAGGTCGGCAGAAGACTATGAACGCACTTTCGCAAGAAAGTTAACAGAGAATGAATATTTTTTCAATCAACAAGTTGGTTTCTTGTCATTAAATATTCCTTTACAAGCAGATGAAGTATTGGCTGTTGCTTTTCAATACGCTTACAATGGTAAAATATATCAAGTGGGGGAGTTTTCGGAAGGGGTTGCCTTGGATCCAAAAAATGGTGTACAACAAATTTTATATTTAAAATTATTGAAAGCTACTTCGCAAAGAACAGATTTACCTATCTGGGATTTAATGATGAAAAACGTATACTCATTGGATTTGTTTGGCGCTATTCAGCAACAAGATTTTCAATTGAATATTTTATACGAAGAGCCTAGTGCTGGTTTAAAAAGGTATTTGCCTCAAGTAGCTGATACGAATTACGCAGGAAAGTCATTGATTAAAATATTGAAATTAGATCAATTGAATAACCGTAATGACCCTCAACCAGACGGGGTATTTGATTATGTAGAAGGCTATACAGTCTTGTCTAGTATGGGCAGGATTGTTTTTCCATTGTTAGAACCTTTTGGAAAGGATTTAAAAGAAAGAGTATTTACAAAAAATGGGGTAGTGAATGAGGACTTAGCAAATAAATATGTTTTTACTCATTTATATGATAGTATCAAAGCCATTGCACAAACTTATGCCAACTTAAATCGCTTTGTGATGGAAGGGCAAGTAAAAGGTAGTGCTGGTGGATCTGAAATTAGCTTAAACGCCTTCAATGTGCCTCCAGGTTCTGTGAGCGTTCGTGCTGGTGGACAGATTTTAAAAGAAGGAGTAGATTATATGGTTGATTATGGTTCTGGTACAGTAAGAATTATCAACCCAGGCATTTTAAGTTCGAATATCCCAGTGGATGTTTCTTATGAAAACAATTTAGGTTTTGGTTTTCAGGAGCGAGGATTTAGGGCATTAAGAATTGATTATTTAGCAAGTAAGAATTTTAATTTTGGTTTATCCTCTTCGCGTTTAAATGAGCGACCATTTTTTATTAAGACAAATTATGGTTCAGACCCGATTAAAAATTCCATGTATGGTTTTGATTTTAACTTTAAAAAAGACTTGCCAGGTTTAACAAGGCTCTTGGACAAACTTCCATTTTATAGTACAAAAGCAAAATCATCCATTGTGGCTTATGGAGAAGCGGCTTATTTACAACCAGGCCATGCACAGCAAATTGGCAAGGGCGAATCTGGTGTGGTGTATCTAGACGATTTTGAAGCCACAAGGACCAATATTGATTTAAGATTTCCTTTCAATGCTTGGACACTTGCTTCAACGCCTATTGGAGATGATAATAACCCGCGATTTAAAGAGGGTGAATTGATAGATTCAGTTGACTATAATAAAAATAGAGCAAGATTAGCTTGGTATACGATTGAGCCTAATTTACAAGATCGAAATAGTGCGAATAATCCATTAGCAAATAATGTGAAAGCAATGAGTGATTCAAGAGTTCGTCAGGTATTTACCAATGAATTGTTTCCTCAAAGAACAACTAATATTACAGATGTTCAATTACCTACATTTGATTTAAGTTATTATCCAAAAGAACGAGGCCCTTATAATTACAATTATAAGGACTTTGATGCAAACGGAAACATTAAGAATCCTTCCGATAAATGGGGTGGTATCATGCGCGCTTTGGATCAGACAGATTTTGAAACAGGCATCATTGAATATGTTGAATTTTGGGTACAGAATCCTTTCAATGATAGTACGAAAGCAACAAAAGGTAAATTAGTTCTAAACTTAGGAAATGTAAGTGAGGACATCTTAAAAGATGGAAGACGTTTTTATGAAAACGGGTTACTACCTTCTAATAATAAAGAAAGCTACGACAATTCAACATGGGGAAAAATACCTATAAACCCTATACAAGTGACCAATGCATTTAGCAATAATCCTGAAGATAGAAAGATCCAAGACGTAGGTTTTGATGGACTAGACGATGATGATGAAAGGAGTAAAAGAGCTTATTTGATCAATCAAATTGGCAATGGCATTGTAGCAGAACAATTTAAAAAAGATCCTTCTGCAGATAACTATGTATGGTATCGAGATGCTAGTTATGATGCAAGTAATGCTAATATCTTAAACAGGTATAAATACTTTAATAATCCTCAAGGCAACTCTGCCATAGCTGGGAATAGTCAATTTAGTAGTGCAGCCACTTTATTACCTGATAATGAAGACTTGAATAGAGACAATACTTTAAATGAAACAGAAGCTTATTTTGAATACGAAATTGATTTGCAAAAAGGCAGAATAAGTCCAACTACAACAAGGTATGTGACGGATTCGAAAAAAGTGACTGTTACTTTAGCAGATGGTAGAAAAACAGATGAGTATTGGTATTTATTTAGGGTGCCTATTAGATCTCCTGATGCTAAAAAAATTGGAGGTATTCGCGATTTTAAATCTATTCGTTTTTTAAGAATGTATTTAACAGGATTTGAAGATGATGTTACTTTACGTTTTGCTAAATTAGATTTAGTGCGTAATCAATGGAGACAATATGGGTATGAAATTAATTATTCAAATGATTACAAGCAAATTTCAGCAAATACCAATACTACACTAAATACTTTAGCGGTTAGTGTAGAAGAAAATGGGAATAGAACACCAGTCAATTATGTGATTCCTCCAGGTATTGAAAGAATTCAATTATTGAGTAATAATGGAGTTAATTTATTGCAAAATGAACAAGCGCTTGCGCTTCAAGTTAACGCACTCAATAAGAACGAAGCCAGGGGTGTATTTAAAACGATGAATATTGACGTTAGACGTTACGGCAAATTATCAATGTTTCTCCATGCTGAAAGTATAATTAATAAGAATCCTATTAAGGATGGCAACTTAACAGCAGTGATTAGAATTGGTCAAGATTTTCAGAACAATTTTTATGAAGTACGCATACCTTTAAAAGTTACACCAGCTGTAGTATCTTCTCCTTATACCAATGAGCAATCTAATATAGTTTGGCCTAATGAATTAAATGTCAATTTCAGTGATCTAATCCAACTTAAAATGGACAGAGATAATGATAGAAAAACTGATTCTGCTTCTAGGTATTTTAATGATCAAAAATATATGGTCTTTGGTAATCCAAATCTTGGAGAGGTGCGTGGTATTTTATTTGCAATTGAAAATACAAATTCATCCTCTCCATTAGACGCAGAAGTTTGGATGAATGAATTAAGACTTTCGAACCTAGATGAACGAGGCGCTTGGGCTGCACTTGGTCGTATGGATCTTGTCTTAGCAGATTTGGGAACAGTTGCGGTTTCTGTCAATAATAGAACTTCTGGTTTTGGAAGCATAGAACAAAAAATGAACGAACGTGCAAAAACTGGGTTTACACAGTTGGACATTGCAGCTAATATTGATGCAGGAAAATTATTGCCTAAGCAAGCAAAGATCTCATTACCTGTTTTCGCTGGTTTAAATAAAACACAAGAGAATCCCGAATTTGATCCATTCAAAAAAGATGTTTTGTATACTGATCAAATTAAAAATGCAGATGCCATAAAGAGAGATTCAATCAAAAATACAGCCATAGATCAAACCACCATCAAGACGCTTAATTTTACCAATGTAAGGTTCATGCCTGGTAAAAATAATACCATGTTGAGTCCGAGTAATTTTGATTTTAGCTATTCCTATTCTGAGTTACAGCAAACCAGCCCTTTAATTGAATTAAATCAGGTAGTGAAGCATCGAGGTTCAATTGGATATACATTTAACAATACTGGCAAGTCTTATCAGCCATTTTCAAAATTGATCAAGACTAAATCATCCTGGTTCTCATTGATAAAAGATTTTAATTTTACACCTGCCCCAAGTTTAATTAGCTATCGAACTGTTTTTGATCGACAATTTGGGGAGTATACGCCAAGATCTATCAATCCTTTTGATGGTCAAAAAGAGGTCGCAGAAACTACATTTGACAAGTATTTTACAATGGGTCGAATTTTTAATCTTCGTTGGCCTCTGACAAGATCCATAAATATAGATATGATTTCAAACTTGAATTCAAGAATAGATGAACCAGATGGACGTATAGATACCAAAAAGGAAAAAAGTGATTTAAAAGAAGCGATTTTGAATGGAGGACGCAACACACTCTACAATCAGCAAATTACAATGCGTTATGATTTGCCTACCAGTAAGTTTCCATTGACTGACTGGATTTTAACAAGTTATAATTTATCCTCCAATTACAATTGGATAGGTGCAAGCAGATTATTTACCTCCTTAGGTAATACAATAGAAAATACGCTTTCGCATCAAGTGAATGCACAATTTAATTTTAATAGTTTTTACAATAAATCAAAGTTCATTCGATCTGCTTTATCCGATGCAAAACCTACTCCAAATCTATCCAATCCTTTAACAAATCAATTAGTCATTAAAAAGCAAGATGCATTAAATGGACTAACAGGCAAGGCTAGGGATTCGGCATATAAAATATGGAAGGAGGCAAGAAAGCAGGAACGCATTGCTATGAGGGTGCTTAAGGCGAACGAAATATTGAATATTCCTGGTCCCATAAAAACTTTAGTAAGCATATTGACCATGGTTCAAAATGCTTCTTTGGATTATACAGAAAATTATAATAGTCGTTTACCAGGATTTACACAACAGATTCAGTTTATAGATAAGGAATTAAAGGGAATTTCACCTGTTCTTGAGTATGCTATGATTGGTAAAAAGCTAGATAGTAATTGGCTAAATAAACAAGAGCGTAATGGCAATTTTACTGCGGATCCAAATTTCAATTTATTGTTTAGACAAGGTTTTGAACAAAGATTGAGTGCAAGAATCATGATTGAGCCAATCAAAACATTCATTATTGATTTAAAATTAGAAAAGACTTTTACAAAAGAATATTCTGAATTTTTTAAAGATACTAGCACAACAGGAAAAGGATACAGAACACATAATAATCCATTGTCTGCAGGCGGATTCAGCATAAGTTATGTTGCGTTAAGGACATTCTTTGACAAACATGATCCAAATATGATTTCTAAACAGTTTGAAAATTTCCAAAAATATAGAATAACCATTTCTCAAAAAGTTGCAGGATTGAATCGATATTGGCTTGATTCAGATGATAAATATGATGCAGAAAAATATGCGAAAGGATATGGTAAATATGCGCAAGATGTATTGATTCCGTCTTTTATTGCAGCTTATACTGGTAAGGAACCTGGGAAAGTCAGTTTGTTGAATCAAAACAATTCAAGTATTCGTTCTAATCCATTCTCGGGTATGTTACCAATGCCTAACTGGAATTTATTATATAATGGCTTAGCGGCTATACCTGGCATCTCTAATGTATTCTCCAATATATCTTTGACGCATGGTTACAATGGTAACTTATCCATGAATAGTTTCAGTAGTTCGTTATTATATGTGGACAGTTTAGGATATGGGTCACCTTCTTTCTTGGATCCAGTGAGTAAGAACTATGTTCCATATTTCTTAATTCCAAATGTGACTATCAGTGAAAGAATGGAGCCATTGATTGGATTAAATGTCACTACTGTTTCACAATGGTCTATCCGTTTTGAATATAAGAAGAGTCGTATATTAGCTTTGAGCTTAGTGGATTATCAATTGAGTGAAAACAATAGTACGGAGTGGGTGGTAGGAACGAGCTTCCGAAAAAGAGGTTTAAAATTACCATTTAGAATCCCTGGTTTAAATAACAACAAACTAGCGAATGACTTAACATTTAGGTTAGA
>CAMCQV010000083.1 GCA_945877085.1 Chitinophaga pinensis | reverse complement strand
TTTGGTACGCAGGATGAATTTTTCGAGACCCTTACATTAGTACAAACCAAAATCATTAAAAATTTTCCCATTGTAGTCATGGGCAAGGATTACCATGAACCATTCATGCATTGGATAGAACATATGATTGCAGCTGGCACCATTTCTCCAGAAGACAAAGACTTTATCTTACTAACCGATGATGCTGATGAAGCGATTGAACATATTCGTAAATACGTTTCCAATTATGTGGTTACACCTAGAAAAAAATTCTGGTGGTTATTTGAAAAAGATTAATCAATCACTGGTTGCAACCACTTGGTGATATATTCTAAAGATTGATTTTTTCTTTTCGCATAATCAACAACTTGGTCTTGTTGTATTTTTCCTAATCCAAAATATTGACTTTGAGGATGTGCAAAATACCATCCACAGACACTTGATGCTGGATACATGGCTAAACTTTCAGTCAAACTAATGCCAGTATGTTGTTCTGCGTTCAATAAATTGAATAAGGTATATTTTTCTGTATGGTCTGGACAAGCAGGATAGCCTGGCGCAGGACGAATACCCACATAATTTTCTTGAATCAATGCGGTGTTATCTAGTTGCTCATCTTTTGCATAACCCCATAATTCTTTTCTTGTTTGAGCATGCAAGTATTCAGCAAATGCTTCCGCAAATCGATCTGCTAAAGCTTGTAAGATAATTTTATTGTAGTCATCTAAATTTTCTTCAAATGCTTTGATATGTTTTTCGATACCATGAATAGTTACTGCAAATGCGCCAATGTAATCTGATTTGTTTTCAGATGCTGGACAAATAAAATCTGCCAAAGAAAAGTTCGGTTGACCTGCTGCTTTTTTTGCTTGTTGTCTTAGGAAATGCAGCTCAATATTTTCTGAACCATTTGTAACAGTCACATCATCCCCATTCGACTTTGCTGGCCAAAATCCTACTGCCGCTTTTGCAGTTAACCAGTTTTCTGTAATGATCTTTTTTAATAAGGCTTGTGCGTCTTGGTATAATTTACTTGCGACCTCACCAACCACTTCATCTGTTAAGATAGCAGGGAAATTACCATGTAATTCCCAAGCAATAAAGAATGGTTTCCAATCTATATAGTCCACTAGCACAGAAAGATCTGTTATTTCAATGCCTTTATTGCCAGTAAAATTAGGTGCCGTTGCATTAAATCCACTCCAATCAATCGCTATTTTATTTTCTAATGCAGTAGCATAAGGGATACTTTGCTTGACTGTTTTTTTATTATCAAAGTCACTCTTTAATTGGATATAGGCTTGTTCTAATTCTGCTAAGAATGGTTTTTTTGTTTCTTTGTTCAATAAAGAGCCAGCTACAGTCACACTTCTTGAAGCATCTAATACATGGATTACGCCATCATTGTATTCTGGTGCAATTTTTACTGCAGTATGCATTCTAGAAGTAGTCGCTCCTCCAATCATCAATGGAATGGTCATGCCACGACGTTTCATTTCTTTAGCGATGTAGACCATCTCGTCCAATGAAGGCGTGATCAATCCACTTAATCCTATGATATCCACTTGGTGTTTTTCTGCTTCTGCAAGAATTTTATCTGCAGGTACCATCACACCAATGTCAATAATTTCATAACCATTACAGCCCAATACGACGCCCACAATATTTTTACCAATATCATGCACGTCGCCTTTTACAGTGGCAAGTAAAATTTTAGCTGGTCCTTTTGTTTGACCATTTGGATTGGCAGAAGCATTTTTTAATCTTTCTTTTTCGGCTTCAATAAATGGCGTCAATACAGCCACACTCTTTTTCATCACCCTTGCACTTTTCACAACCTGTGGCAAAAACATTTTACCTGCGCCAAACAAATCACCCACCTGATTCATGCCCGCCATCAATGGCCCTTCAATCACTTCCAATGGCGCACTATATTGTTGTCTTGCTTCTTCTGTATCTGCTTCAATGAAATCGGTAATACCATTAATCAATGAATGCGCTAATCTTTCTTCTACCGTGCCCGATCTCCATGCTAATTTTTTGCTATTGGCTTCTGCAACCTGTCCTGCGTCTTCACCTTTTGCTTTCAAAGCATCTGCATATTGAATCAATGCTTCAGTCGCTTGGTTATCGTCATTGTTTTGATTCAATATCACATCCTCGCAAAGCTGTTTTAATTCAGGTTCAATCTCATCATAAACAATTAATTGACCTGCATTCACAATGCCCATATCCATCCCTGCGTTTACTGCATGGTATAAAAACACTGCATGAATCGCTTCTCTTACTGCGTCGTTACCTCTGAACGAAAAAGAAACATTGGAAACACCACCGCTTACTTTTGCCAAAGGCATTAAGGTTTTTATCTCCCTTGTTGCTTCAATAAAATCTACTGCATAATTATTATGTTCTTCGATACCCGTTGCGACTGCAAAAATATTTGGATCAAAAATGATGTCTTGTGGGTCAAATCCAACTTGTTCTACTAAAATTTTATAGGCACGTGTGCAAATCTCTACTTTTCTTGCTTTGGTATCTGCTTGTCCTACTTCATCAAACGCCATTACAATGACTGCAGCACCATAGGCTTTACAGATATGTGCTTGTTCTATGAATTTGGCTTCTCCCTCTTTCATAGAAATTGAGTTCACAATACATTTTCCTTGCACACATTTTAATCCCGCTTCGATGATCTCAAATTTTGAGCTATCAATCATGATAGGGATTTTCGCAATATCTGGTTCACTCTGTAACAAATTCAAATAAGTCGTCATTGCTTTTACACCTTCAAGTAAGGCGTCGTCCATATTGATGTCAATGATCTGTGCGCCGTTTTCTGCCTGTTGACGTGCAACAGATAAAGCTTCTTCGTATTTATTTTCCTTAATGAGTCTTGCAAATTTTTTAGAGCCAGTCACATTTGTTCTTTCACCAACATTTACAAAATTTGTTTCAGGACGGATCACTAAAGGTTCTAATCCAGCTAATCTTAAATAGGGCTTAATATGTATAGGTAGTTCGCTCATAATCTTAAATAGTTTTGTCTACAATCGGTAAAGTTCTTGGTTGAATGCTGCGTACATTATCTGCCATGTGTTTGATGTGGTCAGGAGTCGTACCGCAACAGCCACCTACAATATTCACGAATTTATTTTTGGCCCATTCTTCTATAAAATGCGCTGTTTGATGCGGTGCTTCATCGTATTCTCCCATCGCATTTGGCAATCCTGCATTGGGATAGGCAGATGTATAACAAGTTGCAATTTGAGAAAGCTCTTCGATATGTGCACGCATTTCTTGCGCACCTAATGCACAGTTTAATCCTACACTCAATGGTTTAGCATGTGCCACGGAAGTATAAAATGCTTCTAATGTTTGACCGCTTAATGTTCTACCAGATGCATCTGTAATGGTACCACTAATCATGATAGGTAGCTCTGGTTGTCCTGTCTTTCTAAAATATTCTTTGATCGCAAAGATGGCTGCCTTGGCATTCAGTGTATCAAAAATAGTTTCAACTAAAATAATATCTACACCTCCATCTACTAGCCCACGAATCTGTTCTGTATATGCCACAACTACTTCATCAAAAGTCACTGCACGGAAACCAGGATTGTTTACATCTGGAGAAAGACTCAATGTTTTATTTAATGGACCAATAGATCCTGCTATAAATTTTTCTTTGCTATTTGGATGTTTTGCTTTGTATTGATCAATTGCATCTCGCACACATTTTGCTGCTGCAACATTTAATTCGTATGCCAGTTCCTGCATGTCATAATCGGCCATGGCAATGGAAGTACTACTGAATGTATTGGTTTCAATAATGTCCGCGCCTGCTTCTAAATATTGTAAATGGATGCCAGTAATGATGGCTGGTTGTGTTATACATAAAAGATCATTATTGCCTTTTACATCGGAATGCCAATTGGCAAACCTTGTTCCACGATAATCTGCTTCCGTTAATTTATGACGTTGAATCATAGTACCCATGGCACCATCAATGACTAAAATTCTTTCTTGTAAAGCTTCTTTAATTGACATAATACTACATTAAATTTTATGCAGCATCCAATAGGAAAAGAAGTAGGGGGGCGATAAGTGTACCGTTTATTAGTTCTTTTCTCCTTTCGGATGGCAGGGTGAACAATAAACAAATCCTCCTGCTGTTGCGCTGCGAAGATAGGGCAGAATCAAATGATGGCAAAATAATACCAATCCTTATTGATAGCTAGCAACCACTTCTACATCTATTTGATCGGCTACCATCTTAATTAAGACCCCACCAATGCCAAAATCCTTTAAACTTACTGTAAACTTAGCAGTCGCTTTAGGCAATCCTTTTGAAATCTGGATCACACCTTTAGTTTCAATGGCTTTATTGACGCCATGCACTTGCATATTGCCCTTAACCATGATAGGGTAGATGCCGTCTTTGGCGAAATTGACAGATTTGATATTGGTGATTTGACCATTGAAAATACCACGAGGGAACTTATCAGACTCCACATATTCTTCGTTAAAATGCTTTTGCATCAGGTCCATCTCAAAACTAAAATCTTTCATGAGCATGATAAAACTCAATTTGCCATTGGTTTCTAGGCGACTCACGGCTTTCGCATTTGTAGCATCAATGTCTTTATCATCTACTGCGATGAATCTTACCGTAGCAGCTTTCGTGCTATAAATCTTTTGTGCTTGAATATGTCCAAAAGTAGATAGGACTAATAAGAAGGCGATGATACTTGTTTTCATAAGTCAATGTTTAAACATCAAAGTTAGTGGCTTTCATTTGTTCAGCCAAACAAACAATAAACAATTTACTTGATGTATTGTTGAATGGGCTGTCGGTTGGAGATACTCTTTCCTAAGGTCATTTCGTCTGCATATTCTAATTCGCCCCCAAAAGCGATCCCTCTTGCAATGGTGGTGACTTTGCAACCGTTGCCAGTCATTTTCTTTTGAATATAGTAAATAGTGGTATCGCCTTGTATGGTTGGGTTTAAAGCAAAAATCAATTCTGTCACTACATCTTTCTGAATGCGTTCCATCAAAGGTTCTATGGTTAATTGTTCTGGTCCAATGCCATCTAATGGAGAAATGATACCGCCCAATACATGGTATGTGCCATGGTATTGACTGGTATTTTCAATGGCAATCACGTCTCTAATATTTTCCACCACACAAATGGTTTCATTGGATCTTGATGTATTGGCACATATAGAACAGATAGGGCCATCACTGATATTATAGCAAGTTTTACAAAATTGGATCTCTTTGCGCATTCTATTTAAAGCCTCACTAAATTGGGTAGTACTAGATGCGTCTTGTTTCAATAAATGCAATACCAAACGTAAGGCAGTTTTTTTACCAATACCCGGAAGTTTGGAAAATTCTGCTACAGCGTTTTCAAGTAAGGAAGAGGGTAGTTGCATACAATTGTAAAATACAAAATTAGGGTTTTAAAATGAGGTTCATTTCATTATCCCAATTAGCCCTGATATTTAAAATTAAATTTAGGTTGCGCACGAGTTCTGGCTGCAATTTTTTCCCCATGAATTTACCTGTATCCCAGCGACCATTCTGGTTGTTATCCATTAATAATTTTAACTGGTAATCTCCAGGTGGCAATAAAGGAATGCGTAATACATTCTGCGTGACAGGGTAGCTGAATTTGACTTTCTGGTCCTGAATCAACAATAAAACCGGTTGCTCAAATTGTTGGAAGCCGTTGATTCTTAAAATGGCAGTACCATAACTTGACTCAGGTTTGGTTTTAAATCTGATGGTATCCGCTTTGATTAAAAAATTTGACAAACTATCTTGTATCGATTTTTGAGGGACGACTAAAGTATAATCTGTGTTGGCTTCCCAAGGAAAATCAATATCTACTTGTTGTTTGTTTTGTGCATTGACCAATACCGTTGTGCCTGCATGTTGAACTAAATTCGTATCGGTAATGCCAATCTTAAAACTATCATTTAAGTGAATCAGTGTTTCGAAATTCAATGTCAATGGGCTTAAAAAATCTTTTTCTTTGCCTTCTAAATTGCTGCTATATTTTAAAAGGGGGGATTCCTTTTTAGTATTTTTTGCACCTATGCTATTCGTAATTTTTTTTTCTTTTTTTGGACTAGCTTCAAATGCATACAACTGAATGCTATCCTTTGTTTTGCTTGGATGTACAGCACTATTTAGGAATGCAAATAATTTAGTAGAATCATCGTATTTTTTGGTATAATCATTTGGAAGAATATAGATATTAAAATCTGTATCGGGCAAGAATTTAAATTCAAAAACACCTTGACCATTGATTCTAGTATAGTAATTGGGTTTGTCTTTAAAAATAGCAGAATCATTGTCAATAGGATG
>CAMCQV010000082.1 GCA_945877085.1 Chitinophaga pinensis | reverse complement strand
AAGGAAATTGAATTTAGCGTTTTTGTAAATAATCAGTTCCTGCAAAAAGGAAGATATATAACCTTGATAAAAAAAATAGATGATGAAGTTGTTGATCAAAAAGAATTTCAGTTATCTGGAGATAAATTATTTGAAGGGTGGTTTAAACTAGATATTGTAAATACTATTTACATATAAAACGTAAATAGTAATATTCCCTTAACATTTACTTAACGATTGCGTAATACTATCATAATATTTTCGTATTAAATACATTTTATGAAACAATTTTTTTCTTTGTTTATCTCATTGTTAGTTATCCAATTCTCATTTGCACAATCAACCGTAAATGTGAAGGTGATAGACAATGAAAAATTAAATATGCCAGGTGCAACTATCAAATTAGTACCTGGAAATAGAATTAAAGTAACTGATCAATCTGGACTAGCTGTTTTTCAGCAATTAAAACCAGGAAACTATACTCTACAAATTTCATATGTTGGTTATCAACCACAAGAGCTTCCAATCACTGTAAAACAAGGTGTTAATGAATTTACCCAACAGCTATCTGTGGGTGTAACAATAATGAAAGAAGTTTTGGTTCTTGGTGATCGTCTTAAAGGTCAAGCAAAAGCATTAAGTCAGCAAAAAAATAATTTGAATATTACGAACATTGTATCATCTGATCAAATTGGGCGTTTCCCTGATGCAAATATTGGAGATGCATTAAAGCGTATCCCTGGTATTACTATGCAAAACGATCAGGGTGAAGCAAGAAATATCATTATTAGAGGTATGGGTCCAGAACTAAACTCGGTGACATTTAATGGGGAAAGAGTTCCATCTGCTGAGGGAGATAACAGGAGAATTCAACTTGATTTAATCCCATCTGATATGATTCAAACTATTGAAGTTAACAAAACATTGACCGCCGAGATGGATGCTGATGCTATTGGAGGTTCTGTTAATTTAATTAGTAGAGCGCCTTCTAATGGCCTACGTTTATCTGGTACTTTTGCGGGTGGTTATAACCCAATCAGAAGCGGATATATTGGAACAGGTAGTTTTATTGTGGGAAACAGAAGTACCAATAAAAAAGTTGGTTATTTAATTAATGGATCAATTAATTCAAACGATTTTGGATCAGACAATGTAGAAGCAGTTTGGTCTAAAAGTGCATCAGGTAAAATCTATGTTTCTGATCATGATATTAGAAAATATGATGTAAAACGTGTTAGACGTTCCTTATCAGCTTCTTTTGATTTTAATTTATCACCTAATAATACTATATATGTTGTTGGTGCATATAACTGGCGTGATGATTTAGAAAACAGGTATAGATTAAGACATCGTTTTAGAGGTGGAGAAACAAATTTACTATTTGATGCTGCAGGAAACATAACTGGTTATAAAAATGGTGAAGTATTAAGACAAACAAAAGGTGGCATTGATAATAATAGAAGCGAGTCAAGAAGATTGGAAGATCAAAGAGTTCGATCTTTACAAGTTAGAGGTGATCATTTATTTGGTAAATTAAAAATGGATTGGAGTGTTCAATATGCAAGAGCTTCTGAAAAAAGACCTAATGAAAGGTACGCGTCTATGGGTAGAAGGTCAATACAAGTTGCTCAAGATATAAGTGATCCCTACTTTCCAATATTAACAAGCACAACAATCTTGACAGACTATACAAGACTAAATGAGCTTACAGAAGAGTTTCAAGATACGTATGAAGAAGATTTAAATGCAAAATTAGGTTTTAGTTTACCAATTAGTAATGATGGTAAAAGTGTTTTAAAATATGGATATAGATTGCGAACAAAAATAAAAGAAAGAGCAAACAGCTTTTTTTCATATAAACCATTAGGATCAACAGCGTCTTATTTTGCCAATATTAATTTACTAAAATTATCAAATCAAACTGATCCTAATTTTTATGCTGGCTCAAAATTTAATGCTGGAAATTTTATTGACGCCAATTTTCTAGGTAGTTTAAATTTTAAAGATGCATTCAATTTCCAAGCATCTGATGAACCTGCAGAGTACCTTGCAGGAAATTTCACTGCTAAAGAAACAATTAATGCTGGTTATGTTCAGTTGAATCAAGAATTCTCTGATAAATTATCAATGATTGCAGGTGTGAGATTAGAAAATACTTCGTTAAACTATACTGGAAATATTGTTGAAGATGAAGAAAATTTAACTGGGAAAGCAAATTTAAATAATAGCTATCTAGATGTGCTTCCTAGCTTAAACTTCCGTTATCAAGCTACAGATAATTTAATTTTTAGAGCTGCTTATACCACTGGTATAGCTCGTCCTAAATATTTTGATTTGGTTCCTTATTTTAATGTATTAGCAAGTGATCAAGAATTAAGTACTGGAAATCCGAGCTTAAAATCAATTAAGTCCAATAATTTCGATTTTATGTTTGAGCGTTATTTTAAATCTATTGGTATTGTTTCTGGTGGTATATTTTACAAAAATCTAAATAATTTCTTCTATACATATAGAGACGAAAGCTATACTAGATCAAAATTTGCTACAGATTTTCCAAATGTTTCTAATAACCCGATAGCACAAGGTGATAACTGGCAATTTATACAAAGAAGAAATGGAAGTTCTGTGAATGTTTTTGGATACGAAGTTGCATTTCAGAGACAATTAGATTTCTTACCTGGATTTTGGAAAGGCTTTGGAATTTATACAAACTATACTTATACAAAATCAAAAGCAAAGGGTATTTATGATGAATCTGGTGATTTAATTAGAGAGAATGTAACCTTACCAGGAACAGCTCCACATATGTTCAATGGTTCATTGTCTTATGAGAATAAAAAGCTAGTACTAAGACTCTCTGCTAATTATACTGCAGCTTATGTTGATGACAGTGACGATGCTGGTTATAATTCAGATGAGTTTTTTGACAGATATTATGATAAACAATTGTTCTTAGATTTCAATGGTTCATATGCCTTTACTAGAAAGTTTAGAATTTTCTCTGAAATTAACAATATCACCAATCAAGGTTTAAGATATTATCAGGGTATCAAAGAGCGAACAGCTCAAACAGAGTTTTATGGAGTAAGATTTAATATGGGTATCAAATTCGACTTGACAAAATAAATATATTTTAAATTTATTTAGAATAGGCGTAATTTTTTACGCCTATTCTATTATAGTTACTTATGATTAAATTTAAACACTTTATATTTTCTGCCATTTTTATCCATTCAGTTGGGTGTAATTATAACCTAAGTACAACTCCCTTAAAGCCTATTGTAGTTACAAAAAATGTATTTGGAGATAGTGATGATCCCGCAATTTGGATTAATGAAAAACACCCAGATAGCAGCTTGATTTTAGGAACAGATAAGGATAAAGAAAATGGAGGAGTCTATATTTTTGATTTAAAAGGTAATATAGATTCGACTAAATCAAAATTTGGAATGAAGCGTGTTAATAATATTGATATTGCTAATCATTTTACATATTTGAATAAAGATATTGCAATTGCAGTAGCAACAGAGCGGGATAATCATGCAATCAGAATCTTTTCAATACCTCAAATGGAAGTCATTGATGGAGGTGGTATTAAGGTTTTTACAGATGATAGTTTGAATCTGCCAATGGGTATTGGATTATATACAAACCCTCAAAATAAAAAGGTTTATGCAATTGTTGGAAGAAAAAATGGTCCAAGGGAGGGCTATTTATATCAATATTATCTATATGATAGCAGCGGGGTAGTAAAATCTATGTTGGTAAGAAAATTTGGAATTTATTCTGGTAAAAAAGAAATAGAATCCATTGCAGTTGATAATGAACTTGGATATGTTTATTATTCAGATGAACAATACGGAATAAGAAAATACTATGCAAATCCAGATAGTAGCAATGATGAGCTTGCTATTTTTGGTAAAAATGATTTTAAAGAAGATAATGAAGGTATTTCTATTTACAAAAATGATGATCAAACTGGTTACATCTTTGTGAGTGACCAATCTGCACATTCATTCAATGTTTATCAAAGAGAAGGAATTGTCAAAAATAAACACCAACATGATTTAATAGGAAAGTTTGAGGTCAGTGCTAAAAATTCAGACGGTTCTGACGTCAATAGATTTGATTTACCAGGTTTCAATGGGGGCATTTTTGTTGTTATGAGTGATAATAAAACTTTTCATTACTATTCTTGGCAACAAATAATGAAAAAGATAAAATCGATTAAATAAATACAATATTCCAAATTTGAACCTCTGTGTACCGAAAACACCCCCTGAATTCTGTCCAAATCGGTCGTTTTATGTTTTGTTAAAACACAACTAAATATAAATCAAGGACTTACGTTAAATCGTGGGTCCTTTGTTGTTTCTGAGTGAGGTTTTTGTCATTTCTTATCGAATACACGAAGCTTTAATGCTGATTTTTCTATTTGTTTTAAAATCCTTTAATCTATATATTTTAATACCTTTGCACTGTAAAGTCATGCAAAAGAGGATAATTATATTATTGTTATTGATAATTTGGGGAAATCTCTTCTCCAACAATCTATATGCATGTAACAAGCCACACAAATCAACTAAAGTAACGTCTTTTTTAAAGTTGACCAAGGCTAATGCTAAGTCTGATTGTTGCAAATCACATAATAAGGATTCAGGCCACGATTGTAGCAAAAAATGTACTCATCACAACTGTGCTTGCACTTCTATCAGTTTAAATAGTTATGTCTGTAAAAAAGAAGTTATTGTAGAAACTATATTCTTTTCCACCATCAAAAGGATGTATAATACATATAAACCTTCCTTCTACAACGATGTATATATTTCAATTTGGCATCCTCCTAAAATAGCTTAAGCTATATTTCTCTCTAGTCAAGTTGAATAACTTGAAAATTTATTTTTACTAAAAAATTTAATAAAATGAAAAAGCTATTAACTATAGCATTGTTGTTGTGTGTAACAACAATTGCAAATTCGCAAATTATCAGAGCTGAATTAACAGCAACTGGACTTACCTGCTCCATGTGTTCAAAAGCAACATATAATCAATTAATTTCAATATCAGAAGTAGAAAAGGTTGAAACTGATTTAAACAATACTGCTTTTATTATTCATTTTAAAAGTAATACTCCTGTTACTATCAGTAATTTAAAAAAGAAAGTAGAAGACGCTGGATTTGCAGTTGGCGAATTAATCGTTTTATTCAAACTTAATAATCAAGTAGCAGAAAATAATACCTCATTCGTAATAGATAATAATACCTATACGTTTATGGAAACTAAATCTAGCACCTTAAATGGTGAGGTAAAATTAAAAATAATGGATAAGGGATACGTCGTTGATAAAGAATTCAAGAAATTATCAAATATGACAAAACAATATCCATCC
Organism: Chitinophaga pinensis; assembly: GCA_945877085.1. Classification (GTDB taxonomy): domain Bacteria; phylum Bacteroidota; class Bacteroidia; order Chitinophagales; family Chitinophagaceae; genus Sediminibacterium; species Sediminibacterium pinensis_G. The sequence goes on along the minus strand of CAMCQV010000082.1, from coordinate 1,036 downwards.
TACGTTGGTACTAATAAAAATACTTACCACATAAAAACATTATAGTTTGAAAAAGATTCTAATTATTACTTTACTTTTTTTTAATGTGTCCACATATTCACAGGAATTATTTGTAATGACTGAACCTGCTAGTAATATGCCTGCAAAGTCATTTGGGATAAGAAATATGAATGCTTTTATGTTTGAGGCAAATGGTAAGTTGAACTACCATAATATGCCAGAACTTATGTGGGGCATCAATAAAGAATGGATGGTACACGCCCAGGGGTTTATAAGCAACCGCCAGGATGGTGGCTTCGAAACAGAAGGCGGTAGCTTGTATGCAAAATATCGTTTCTTTAGTAAAGATGATTTAAAAAGTCATTTTAGAATGGCACTATACGGACGATATAGTTTTAATAGAGCGGATATACACCAACAGGAAATTGAAACAATGGGCCATAATACAGGGTACGAAGCTGGATTTATTGCAACTCAATTGTTGCATAAAGTCGCTATAAGTTCATCGCTGAGTTATGAAAGAGCATTGGACAACAAACCTAACTATAAGTTCCCAATAACAGAAAGTAACAGTGCAATGAACTATACTTTATCTATGGGTAAATTGATGCTCCCTAAAGTATACACTAGTTACAAACAAGTAAATGTCAATTTGATGTTAGAGTTACTTGGTCAAAGATTAAATGATAATAAAAAATCTTATTTAGATATTGCTCCCTCTGTACAATTTATAATAAATAGTCAGGCTAGAATAGATTTAGCTTACAGACAAGAACTTTATTCAACAATGATTCGTACAGCACCAAATGGAGTGATACTTAAATTTGAATACACATTCTTTAATGCTTTCAAATAATTTGATTATATCAAACAAAAACAATTAAATAAGTTTATAACTTTAAACTAAATTTCCTACTTCAAAACATAAAAATAATATCATGAAAAAACTATTACTAGGCATATTTTTATTGACCATCTTTAGCGCTGTAAATGCACAAGATCCTACCAAAAAAAAATTAGTATTCAATCCAAAGAA
>CAMCQV010000081.1 GCA_945877085.1 Chitinophaga pinensis | reverse complement strand
ACTGGTTCGGATTCTTTGATTTCTACAGTCGCATCTTTTGGTTTGGGTAAAGAGGTAATGTCATATTTTTCGGGCATTACAAAGCTCATTGCTGACCCTTTTTCGCTCATCTCCATCCTCACAGGTGCAGTCATAGCTATGCTTTTATTTTGGTCATTACCGCCAAAAATATAACCAGCTAGCTTTCTAAATCCACTACTTGAAACTTGTTTATAGTTCGCTCCAGTAGAACGAATAGTAGCAAAAATGGCTTTTGGGTAAAATCGTATTTCAAAGCCGTCCTCTTTTTTAACCACCCTGTATTTTTGGGTTTCAATGCTAGACGCTGTAAAACTTCTAAAGGATTGAAATACGATAAAAATGAGGGCTAAGGATAGAATGAGGTAGGTGATTTTCATATTTTAAATATACGACAATATGGATGGAATACTTGAATTGATGGTACTAGCCAATTTAATTACTTTTCAAATTCAATAAAATGCTCTGATGCGTATTCATCGTCACCTGGTTTTATTCTTTTAACAAAAAAACGTGCACGTTTTCCAAGTTTAACTGATGTGTATTTTTCTTTGATATCATTAGGATCATTTAATGGTTGTAAGGAAGGGTACCATAAAATATAACCTGGTTTTTGAAAAACCAATTCAGGCTTTGACCAGTCTTGGCTATTATTTCCAGCGCCCAAGTCTTTGTGCTTATTAAATGAAATATAGATTTTATCTCCTTGCCATGATTTCCCCTCCACTTTACCCATCATCATCACCCAGCAATTCAAATAGGTGTTCCAACTCACTGATGGCCCCCAATGAAATCCACCTGTTGGTGAAGAAGCGCCACCACCACCTTCATTGATTGGGATTTGTAAAGAACGTACTGGCACTCCATAACTATCGTAAGCGATGGAGAATGATTTGCCATCCCATCTTTTTGCTTTTCCAACTGGATTATCTAGATCTTTTAATGCAATACGAGCAATACTGATACATTGGCCACTCCACTCTTTTTGAACAGTATAAGTTTTTTCATCATACACGCCAGGATAGCCATATTCTCCATAAAATAAATACAAATAGTCGCCACTGGCTACAGCAGACGGATCACCAACACCACCAGCAAAAGTATTTGATGTATTAAATGGTTTTCTAATCATCCTTGGGTCATAATCCTCAATAAATATGCCTCTGTTATCCCAGCTTTTACCCCCATCTATGGATTTCATCACACCTATTCTACAAACAGCTGCAGGACTTTCTGGACCAGTTAAACCTTGAGGCCAAAGTACATTTCGATATCCCTCTTTGTTTACAGAATCGTATGGTAAGGTGCTTGGATAATTTTCGTTATGGTAAATGCCGTATAATGTTTTTCCACTCAAATCTTTTGAATCCTGGTAAACAGTTTCAAACCATACAGCTCCATGTAATCCCTTTTGCCCAATAGGTACATTACTAGGCATAGTAGGGTTGAAAAACTTACTAGAAGGATTTTTGAAAACAACTTCTGCATTTTCTCCATCTGAATACTTTAAATCTTTTGCATAACCCCATAATGGGTCTTCGCCATATTTTCCAGGGAAGATCCTAAAGGTATCGCCTATCCAAACTTCTGCCATATTACAATCCACAAACGAATTGAATGTAATTTTTGGAGCAGGGATTAATCTAAACTTTGGAGTTGATTCTGCATTTTGACTTGTATTCAAATTATTTGAAGATAGCAAACCTAAAATGAAGGAGAACCAAGAAATTAGAATTAATAATTGCATTTTATTTCAAATTAATTGTTAGTTGATTAGTTGATATAAATTTAAACAAAATAAAATCATTCACAAATTCGAGTTTAACCACTTTCATTCAAATGAATAGCAGAAGTAGTAAATCATAAATGATAAAAAACTCCGATTTCGTTAGATTTCGGAGTTTTGCATATCTGGGATTGTCGGCTTCGTTTCACTTCGCCGACTTCCCTAAATTGCGTCCTTACTCAAAGCTTTTCAACAAACCGCTTCGCGATTCGTTGGCTTTTTTCCTTCTCATCCGCTTACGAAAGCACTCGCTGCGCTCGTTCAAATTAAATCCTTGTCTGCTTATAATAGCAAGCTATTAACACAGCCAATGCTTCAATTTTCCCACTTCGTGGCTTTCGACGCGGCCTTAAAACAAAAAAGCCTGTCACTATCGTGACAAGCTTTGTGAACTGGCTGGGACTCGAACCCAGGGCCCATACATTAAAAGTGTATTGCTCTACCAACTGAGCTACCAATTCTAACCCGTTTCCCTTTTGAGGAGTGCAAAAATAAGGATTAATCGAAACAAACCAAATAAAAAGGGAACTTTATTTCCCCAAAACAGCTCCTAAGTGGTTCATCTTCAAATAACAATTACTTTTGTACAAACACATTTTTATGTCTGTATTCAACAATCAAGTAGTGGTCATAACGGGTGGGTCGGATGGCATCGGAAAGGCTATAGTAGAGCAGTTTCTAGCCATGGGTGCAAGAGTTGCTACCTGCGGAAGAAGTCAAGAAAAATTACATCAATTGCAAGTGCAATATCCTGGTGCTAGTTTGTTTTTGAAAGGCGTAGATGTTAGTAAAGAACAAGAATGTGAACAATTTATTGCAGATGTCATAAGTACTTGGGGGCAGATTGATGTGTTGATCAACAATGCAGGAATCAGCATGAGAGCATTGATTACTGAGACAAATACTGAAACATTGAAGCAAGTGATGGATATCAACTTTTGGGGCACGGTATACACCACTAAAGCGGCTTTGCCGGCCATATTGAAGCAAAAGGGGGTGATTGTGGGTGTGTCTTCTATTGCAGGGTATCGTGGCCTGCCTGGAAGAAGTGGGTATTCTGCGTCTAAATTTGCCCTTAATGGCTGGCTGGAATCCATTAAAACCGAGTTATTGCATACTGGCACCCATGTAATGTGGGTTTGTCCTGGTTTTACGAGTTCTAATATCCGCAATGCTGCTTTGAATAAGGATGCCAAATCGCAAGGGGAGTCACCCATGGACGAGGGGGAGATGATGTCTTCGGAGGAATGTGCGGGGCATATCATCCACGCAATTGAAAAGCGTACACGTACTTTGGTCCTCACTTTTACAGGCAAACGTGCCGTTTTTATGAATAAGTTTTTTCCTGGCTTAGCAGATAAGTTGACTTTCAATTTTTTCTTTAAAAATGGGCAGCTGATTAAATAGTGTTTTGGTATAATAACTCGTTCATTATTACGTTATTGTTTAAATATGCCATTAATAACTTTAACATCGGATATTGGCCAAGAGGATTTTATCATTGGTGCTGTTAAAGGGCAGATTTTGTCGACGATTCCAGGCTGTGTGATTGCAGATATTACGCATTATTTATCGAGTAAGAATTACCAACAAGGCGCTTATATTTTTAATAATGCTGCCAAGTATTATCCTGCAGGCACCGTGCACGTGGTGATGGTGAATGCCTTTCAGTTTCCTTCCGATCATTTATTATTTGCCCAATACAATGGGCATTATTTTATTACACCAGATAATGGCTTTTTAACCATGATGCTGGGTTTGAAGCCTAAGGAGATCGTTAGAATCGATTGTAAAGGCGCGGGCACGTTTATTCAAATGACTGAGCGCATGGTAGAGGCCATTGCATATTTTTTTGCTTCTGGAACTTTGGAGGAAGCGGGTGAAAAAACGGATACCATTCAAGAGATCTATCCAATGCAACCTACTTTAGGGCCAGATTGGATGGAGGGACAAATTTTATTCATCGACCAGTTTGAGAATGTGGTGGTGAATATCCGCAAGGAAGAGTTTGATTTTCATGCCAAGGGCAGGTCCTTTAAAATTGTATTTACCCGAAACGAGACCATTGAAGTATTGAGTCAAAACTACGGATCCGTCCCTGTGGCCGATAAGATGGCTTGGTTTAACTCAGCTGGCTATTTGGAGATCGCGGTGAGAGGGGGCAATATGGCGGGTTTGTTTGGTTTGAGTAAATACGACGAAAACCAGTCTAGTAAGCAACGTCCAAATGACAATAAGTGGTTTTTCCAGATGGTGCGTGTTTTCTTTGAATAGTTGATCATTTGTTTTTTCATTTGCCTTTTTCGGGGTATTTTTGCACCCTAATAAACACTTAAAATAGAACTATATGGCATACGACGTAATCGTTATTGGTAGTGGTCCTGGTGGATATCCTGCTGCTATTCGTGCTTCTCAATTAGGCTTAAAAGTAGCTGTGATTGAAAAAGAAAGCTTGGGTGGAGTTTGTTTAAACTGGGGTTGTATCCCAACCAAGGCATTGATCAAGAGTGCGCAAGTGTATGATTATGTAAAGCATAGTGCAGATTATGGTATCACTACAACAGGCGTGAACCACGATTTTGGAGCTGTTATCAAGCGAAGCCGTGGCGTAGCAGATAAGATGAGCAAAGGTGTTCAGTTCTTAATGAAAAAGAATAAGATTGATGTGATTATGGGTTATGGTAAAATACATTCTAAAGGCAAGGTAGAAGTAAAAGCTGCAGATGGTACAACACAAGTGATCGATACAAAATATATTGTACTTGCAACAGGTGGTCGTTCAAGAGAATTACCAAATTTAAAGCAAGATGGTAAAAAAGTAATGGGCTACAGAGAAGCGATGGTGATGGAGCAACAACCTAAAAGCATGATCATTGTGGGTAGCGGTGCGATAGGTGTTGAGTTTGCTTATGTGTACAATAGCATGGGTACAAAAGTAACGATTGTTGAGTTTGCGCCAAGAATTGTTCCAGTAGAAGACGAAGATATTTCTAAGGAATTAGAAAAGCAATATAAGAAGCAAGGTATTGAGATCATGACCAACGCATCGGTTGAGTCAGTGGATACTTCTGGCGCTGGTGTGAAAGCATTGGTTAAAAAATCAGATGGTACCACCATGACTTTAGAAGCTGATGTGCTTTTAAGTGCTGCTGGTGTAGTGGCGAATATCGAAAATATTGGATTAGAGCAAAACGGCATTAAAGTAGATAAAGGAAGAGTAGTAGTAGATAAGTTTGGACAAACTGCAGTTCCAGGTATTTATGCAATTGGGGATTGTTCTCCAGGCCAAGCATTGGCGCATGTGGCAGCTAAAGAAGGTATCAACGCTGCAGAACACATTGCATACATGGAAAAGAAGCATGCACATATGCCAGAAGGCATTGACTACAATAATGTTCCAGGATGTACTTACTGTATCCCTGAAATTTCTAGCGTAGGTTATACAGAAAAAGCAGCGAAGGAAGCAGGATATGAAATCAAAGTTGGTAAGTTCCCATTTGTAGCAAGCGGTAAAGCTTCTGCAGCGGGTGCAACAGAAGGTTTTGTGAAAGTAATCTTTGATGCAAAATATGGCGAATTCTTAGGATGTCATATGATTGGTATGAATGTAACAGAAATGATTGCAGAAGCTGTGGTGGCTCGTAAATTAGAAACCACTGCACATGAAATCTTGAATGCAATTCATCCACACCCAACAATGAGTGAAGGCTTGAAGGAAGCAACTGCTGCTGCATACGGCGAAGCAATTGATATCTAACTAGCTTGGAATAAAATACAGAATGGCTCGTGCTTCAAATGATTTTGAATGCGGGCCATTTTTAATAAGATGCAATTAAAAGGAAGTAAGGAATAATATTATAATGAAGTACGAAAAAGAAATTAACCGAAGAAAAAGTTTTGCGATCATCTCTCACCCAGATGCTGGTAAGACGACCTTGACAGAGAAATTATTGTTATTCGGAGGTGCCATTCAAACTGCAGGTGCCGTAAAAAGCAATAAGATCAAAAAGCATGCGACTTCAGATTTTATGGAGATCGAACGTCAAAGAGGTATCTCTGTAGCGACATCGGTAATGTCTTTTGAATACAAAGGCAATTTGATTAATTTATTAGATACACCTGGTCACAAGGACTTCGCGGAAGATACTTACAGAACTTTAACTGCAGTAGATAGTGTAATATTAGTGATTGATTCAGTGAACGGGGTAGAGCCGCAAACAAGAAGGTTGATGGAAGTTTGTAGCATGCGTGCCACACCGGTAATTGTATTTATTAATAAGATGGATCGTGATGGTAAAAACAGGTTTGATTTATTAGAAGAAATAGAAGCAGAGTTAAAAATTTCTTTACATCCAATGACTTGGCCTATTAATAGTGGTAAAGAGTTTAAGGGTGTATATAATTTACATGATAAAAGTTTACGTTTATTTACAGCAAGCACAAAAGCAGATGATGAAGATGTGGTAGCGATAGGTGATTTGTCCAGCTCGGTATTACAACAAAAAGTGGGAGACCGTGATGCAGATTTATTAAGAGAAGATGTTGAATTGATTGATGGCGTATATGGCGCATTGAATCCTTCAGATTATTTGTCTGGTTCTATTGCCCCAGTATTTTTTGGTTCTGCAGTGAATAATTTTGGGGTCCAAGAAATGTTGGACACTTTTATTCAGATTGCACCAACGCCACGTGACAGAGA
>CAMCQV010000080.1 GCA_945877085.1 Chitinophaga pinensis | reverse complement strand
TGCATCCACCCAGATTCAATTGCTGCAACAGATCCACCCATCGCATCAATTTGATGAATCAATTCAAGTGCTTTTGATGCCACTTCCTCGGTTAAATTTTCTACAAAGAAACTACCTGCTAAAGGATCTGCAGTTTCTGGTATGCCACTTTCAAAAGCAACTATCTGTTGTGTTCTTAAAGCGATTGTTGCTGCTTGTTCTGTTGGCAATCCCAATGCTTCATCAAATCCATTGGTATGCAGGCTCTGTGTGCCACCCATCACAGCTGCTATGGTTTGAACAGTTACCCTTGTGATATTATTCAATGGTTGTTGGGCAGTTAAAGTAGCGCCACCTGTTTGTGTATGAAAACGTAACATCATTGCTTTTTCATCTGTCGCACCTAAATCCTTCATCATCTTAGCCCAAATGGATCTAGCTGCTCTGAACTTTGCAACTTCTTCAAATAAGTTATTATGTGCATTAAAGAAAAAGGAAAGTCTTTTTCCAAAAACATTGATATCTAATCCTTTTGCTAAGGCTGCTTCCACATAGGCTTTACCATTGCTCAATGTAAATGCAATTTCTTGCACAGCTGTACTTCCTGCTTCACGAATATGGTAGCCAGAAATGGAGATACTATTCCATTTTGGTAAGCTGGAACTACACCATTCAAAAATATCGGTAATGATGCGCATGGAATGTCTTGGCGGATAAATATAAGTACCTCTTGCAGCGTATTCTTTTAAGATATCATTTTGGATGGTGCCGGATAGTTGTTTTAAATCAATCCCTCTTTTTTTAGCGACGGCTACATAAAGCGCCAATAGGATAAATGAGGTGGCATTGATGGTCATGGAAGTACTGATTTTATCTAATGGTATACCATCAAATAAAATTTCCATGTCTTCTATTGAACAAATTGATACACCTACTTTACCAACTTCTCCGTCTGCTAATGCATGGTCTGCATCATAGCCAATTTGAGTAGGAAGGTCAAATGCTACACTTAAGCCCATCACACCTTGAGATAATAAATAGTGATAACGTTGGTTGCTTGCCTGTGCAGTGGAAAAACCGGCATACTGACGCATCGTCCATAATTTTCCACGATACATATCCTTTTGAACACCTCTAATATAAGGGTAGCTGCCTGGGTCTGGAATTCCTTTCGCTGTATCTGGAAGATCTAACGGGCTATAGACCTGCTTAATCTCAATCCCACTGTCCGTATGCTTCTTGTTTAATTCCATAGTTCAAATTACGAATTTTTGCTTGTTTTTGGACCTAATAATTTTCCTTTTTCGATAAATTTGAATCAAAACAATCCCTTTATAAGTGTTAATTTTGCATGGTAGTCTTTAGTTAGAATTTTGAAACTTTCAGGCTATATTAAATACAAATTTTATGTCTACAATAACAGATACCTCTTTAACGCCAGTAAGTTTTACAGCTGGTGCGATAGAAGAAATTCAACGTTTAATGCATGCTCCTGATTTTGACCAACAACAAAGACTAAGGGTGGGTGTAAAAGGGGGTGGATGTAGTGGAATGACCTATGTTTTAGGTTTTGATGTCACCACCGATAAGGACCTTTTATTTTCGATCGAGGGTATTCCTTGTTGTATTGAAACTTCCCATCAGATTTACTTATATGGGATGCAAATAGATTGGCAGGGTGGATTGAATAGCCGTGGATTTACATTTACCAATCCTAATGCTTCCAGTACTTGTGGATGCGGAACATCATTTGCAGTTTAGATTTTTAGAATAAATAGCACAACAAATATATTGGCATTAAAAAAGCCCCTCGAAATTCGAGGGGCTTTTTTATATTCAATCAAACATCTTATGCATTGTTTGCATTATGTTTTTTTACTTTTGGTTCTGAACCCAATGGCTTGTTCTTAGCAAAGTCTACTAATACTGGAGCCGCTACAAAGATAGAAGAGTAGGTACCTGTGATCACACCAATCAACATTGCGAATGCAAAACCTCTTGTTACTTCTCCACCAAAGATGAATAAGATTAAGATGGTTAAGAATACTGTCAATGATGTCATTACTGTTCTTGATAATGTTTGGTTGATTGCTTTATTTATGATAGTTGCATTGTCTACACCTTTCATTAAATGGCTGTCCTCACGGATACGGTCATACACAATAACTGTATCATTCATAGAGAAACCAATTACAGTTAGGATGGCAGCAATGAAGTGCTGATCAATCTCTAATGGGAATGGAACGACTTCTCTTAAGAAACTAAATACAATTAAGGTTACAAATACGTCGTGTAACAATGAGAATATCGTACCCAAAGAATATCTCCAATCACGGAAACGAATAAAGATGTATAAACAAATTGCAATCAAAGCAAATAGGGTAGCCTTAGTTGCACCTGCTTTTAAATCATCAGAAATAGATGGCAATACTTTTTGTTGTTGTTGTTTGTATTGCTCGTCAAATTCTTTATAGGTTGTTCCAGCAGGTAATTGCTTCGCTAAACCTTTAAATAATAATGACTCCACTTCTTGGTCAACATTATTACCTTGATCTTTGATTTTGTATGAAGTTGTGATGTTGATTTGGTTTTTAGTATCTACCGTTTTAATGATAGGTGCTTCACCAAATACTACTTTCAATTCATTTCTTACATCTTCAATATTAACAGCTTTATCAAATTTCACTGTGAAGCTACGTCCACCAGCAAATTCAACACCTTCGTCAAATCCGTTGAAGAAAGAAGCGATACCACCAATTAATACAACTACTGACAAGACGTAAGCATACTTTCTGAATTCGATGAATTTGAAGTTTGCATTTTTAAATACACCTCTTGAAACTGCAGTGAAATATTGAAAATGTCTATTCTTGCTTGTGTAGATATCAGTGATCAATCTAGAAACTAGGATGCCACAAAATAATGATAATAAAATACCAATGATCTGTGTAGTTGCAAATCCTAATACAGGACCTAAACCAAAGTATGCTAATATGATTGCAGTTAAAAGGGTCGTAACGTGTGCATCCAATACAGGAGACATAGAACGTTTGTATCCATCAGCAACAGCTAACTGGTAGCTTTTTCCTTTGGTTAATTCTTCTTTAATTCTTTCAAATATAATTACGTTCGTATCCACTGCCATACCAATGGTCAATACCAAACCGGCAATACCTGGTGCAGTTAAAGTAAATCCTAATGCACTTAAGACACCAATCGTGAATAATAAGTTTAAGATCAATGCAATGTTCGCAACCCATCCACCTGTGTTAAAGTAAAGCAACATTAAAGCAAAAATCACCAAGAATGAAACACCGAATGCCATGGCACCACCTTGAATTGATGCAGCTCCTAATGTTGGACCAACTTGTTGTTCAGCAACAATTTTAGCAGGAGCAGGTAATTTACCACTCTCTAAAATTTGTGCTAAATCCTGTGCAGTTTTTAATGAGTAGTTACCTGATATTTGAGAATTACCTGTAGTAATTGCATCGTTTACATTTGGTGCAGAATAAACGATATTGTCTAATACAATAGCAATAGGCTTCCCTACATTTTTAGTTGTCATTTTAGCCCAAATGCTGGTACCAATCTTATCCATGTTCATTTTGATGGCTACTTTTCCACGCTCATCAAAATCTTGTGTTGCATTGGCAACATGGTCGCCTTCTAATTCAGCTAAACCATTTTCCAAAGTTTTGATTGCATATAAAGCTAGCACGTCTTTTGCTTTAGGATCTGATTCGTCTGGCTTGCCATACATGAATACCAAGTTCGATGGGAACTTAGATTTTACTTCTGGTAATGCAAGGTACGCATTCAATACAGCTGAATCTTTCTTCAAAGTATAACCAATCTCAGCAGGGAAAACGTACTGGCCATTTTTTGCTTGATAAGGTTGTGTAAACTGAACGATTCTTAATAATGGATTTTTAGCAGCATTTACTTTAGCTGTATCAACTTTAGCAACGACAGTTGAATCAACAATGCCAGCATTGCTTAATTCAATTGCTTTATCAGCAGCTAAAATTGCAGTTTGGAAATCCTTGTTTTCAAAAGTATATACTTCAAAAAACTGAAGGTTTGCGGTAGATTGTAAATAAGAACGAACACGCTCTTTATCAGAAATACCAGCTAATTCGATATTGATAATCCCTTTGGTAGGATCTGGATTGATAGAAGGAGAAGCTAATCCAAATCGGTCAATACGGGTATTTAAAATTCTATAAGTATTGTTGAATGCTTGAATAGACTGTTCTTGTAAATAAGCAGTTACAGTTGCATTAGATGCATCAAACTTTAATTTTCCATTGCTTCTGGTTGCGAATAATGGTGCTAAAGTTCCTGTTGGGTTAGCCAGTTTATATTCAGCAGTAAACAAACTGATCAAATCAGCATTGCTGTTTGCTTTTTTGCTTACAGCATTAGCCAATGCAGTATTAAATGCGGGTTCTTTAGAATAGTTCGCCAAAGATTTGATTAGACCATCTAATCCAACTTCCATGGTTACACTCATACCGCCTTGTAAATCAAGACCTAACATCAATTCTTTTTCTTTAGCAGCAGCATAAGTTGTTAAGCCAAAGAATAACTTAGTTTCCTTTGTACTGTCTAATAAGCGCTTGTAATACACTTTTTTAGCGTCAGCTACACTGTCGTTATATAACAATTGTTGGTCTTTATCACTTGGATAAATCTGTTCTGCTTTAGGTAGTTTATTGACCCAAGCCGTTGCTTTAGCATCAATCGCTTTTTCATGTGTTCTAACGAACCAAGTAAAAGATAGTTGGTAAAGACAAATTAAAATAAGCGCAAATGTAAAAAAGCGCACTAATCCTTTGAGTTGCATAGTAGTTTGGTTAACTTTTTTTAGTCGGCAAATATAATGGAAACAAGCCTAAAACTAGCCCTATTTGACCATTATTTTGAGGTGATTCCTAGTCGATGCTCATTTCAAAATAGAGGGGAGAATTGGCTGGAATACTCCCATTTGCATTAGGGCCATAGGCCAATGAGGATGGGATGACCATTTTGATTTTTCCACCTTTACCAATCAAAGGCACGGCAATCTGCCAACCAACAATCAAGTCCTTTAATGGATAAGTAATGGTACCCTTATCAAATTGGATGCCCGTCATCAACTTACCTACATAAGTCATTGTTAATGAATTACATAAGTTAGGCTTAGCGGTATCACCTGGAGTGATGATTTGGTATAAAATGCCACTTGGGTGTATTGTGTAAGTGATGCCATTGTTGTTACAAAAAGCAATCATCTGCGTTCTTTGAGTGGCTGAACTATCATTCTTATAAGATGCACTTATATTACAAGCAGTCGATTGAGGGTCATTATTATCTGATTTACTACAAGCCAATAAAAGGACAATTCCAGCAATGATTAAAAACAAGCTAAAAATGCTTGAATAAATTGTTTTTAGGGTGTTTTTTGGTGTCGTTTGGATCATTAGGATGATTTTTTATTTTTTAAGTGCTTGATTTCGTTAAAACGTTGTTCATTCATTTCCCAGGTAAATTGTTGGTAAATCCAGCCGAATCCTAGAGAAATCAATACAATGGCGATTAAAATCCAGATAATATTGCCTCGGGAATTGGCTACCATATTGGCTCTTTCATACCAGCCCATCTCAGCAATCATCAAGACGACTATACCCATTAATAAACTGAAACTGAATCCTCTCAAAAAGGGTTTACGTCTATAATTAGGCAAACTGCGTTCCTTTTCCCAATAGGTATAAAAAGCGGCTTCGTCTGGGTGAATCATGCACAAATTTATGCATTGAAATCTGTATTCCCTTGCTTTAACTATATTTAGTGTACTTTTTTACGAAAATCTAAAAAAATGAAACCGTTTATTCAAAAATTTGGAATCACAATCTACCTGCTCATTTTAATGCTCCATTTATTTGCGCAACTACTAGGTTATACAAGTCTTCAATATGGTTCTAAATTAGTCTTACTGCCATTGTTGATGCTGTATTTTTTTGTGCAACCATTTTTTGAAACAGCAGCCAAAACCAAGTACCTCATTTTATTGGGTTTGTTTGGCTCTTTCTTAGGGGATGCATTTTTATTGTCAGAAGCTTATTTTATTCCCGGTATGATTGCATTTATGACAACGCATATTTTTAATATCTTATTTTTTCATCCATTGAAACCAAAAATGGGAGAGTCGAAAACAAAATTGTATGTATCCATTTTATTGCTAGCAGCCTTTTGTGTATTTGTATATTTCTTTTTGAAAGATGCCATGGGCGCTTTAATATATCCAATTCTAGTTTATATGATTTTGATTTCAACTTCTGCCTTATATACTGTTAGGGCTTCATTGAATGAAAAGGCAAATAAGATTGCAGATTTATTTTGGACTCCAGGAATGATATTTTTTATTGCATCAGATACAGTGTTGGCTTTTAATAAATTTTATTGGTCTAGTCAAAGTCCAATTGACAATATTGGCTTAGTGACCATGGCGACTTATGGTATTGCACAAATGTTATTGGTTAAAGGATTTCAATTGTACTTTGCTAAATAAAAAAAGTCCTCCAATTGCTTGGAGGACTTTTTTTATATGCTTTCAGTATAAGACTAGTAGCCCATACCGCCCATATCAGGAGCGCCACCCGGAGCTGGC
>CAMCQV010000079.1 GCA_945877085.1 Chitinophaga pinensis | reverse complement strand
AACCACCTCACTTTTTTGACCATGTCAAAAGAAGTCCAATTCAATGGCTTATCAATCAACAAAACCTTGCCTTCTAAAAAAGGAGTGAGTGCTGGAGGGATGGGCTTCTGTTTCATGTTACTTGTAACTTAAATACTAGTAAGCACGTGCAAATAAAACTCTTTGCACAGAAGGTTTTCCTGTTAAAATACAAGTGCCCGCTTCTTGTTCATTGTTCAAAGGAATACAACGAATCGTTGCCTTGGTCATTTCCTTGATTTTATCTTCGGTCTCAGGTGTGCCATCCCAATGTGCCGAAACAAATCCTGCCTTAGTGTCTAGTGTTGAAATAAAATCATCCCAGCTATCCACTTTTGTAATGTGTTCGTCTCTGTATTTTTTGGCACGATTGAATAAATTAGATTGAATATCCAATAACAATTGTGATACTGTTTCTGTAATGCCATCCATCGTCACGGTCGTTTTTTCTTTGGTATCACGACGTGCAATTTCAACTTGATTATTTTCTAAGTCACGCGGACCAACAGCGATTCTTACTGGCACGCCTTTTAATTCGTATTCTGCAAATTTCCAACCTGGTCTTTGGTTATCAGAATCATCATATTTTACACGAATACCAGCCGCTTTAAATGAAGCGACCATCGCATGTACTTTTTCATCCAACAATGATTTCTGTTCTTCGCCTTTATAAATTGGTACGATCACTACTTGTAAAGGTGCAATACGTGGAGGCAACACCAACCCTTCGTCGTCACTATGTGTCATCACCAATCCTCCAATTAATCTGGTACTCACACCCCATGAGGTGGCCCATACATAATCCAAAGTATTGTTCTTATCACTGAATTTAACATCAAAAGCTTTTGCAAAATTTTGTCCTAAGAAATGCGAAGTACCTGCTTGTAATGCTTTACCATCCTGCATTAAAGCCTCTATACAATAAGTGTCTTCTGCACCCGCGAATCTTTCGTTAGGCGTTTTAACCCCTTTAATCACAGGCATCGCCATCCAATTTTCTGCAAAATCGGCATAGACATCTAGCATTTTTACAGTTTCTGCAATTGCTTCTTCCTTAGTGGCATGTGCAGTATGGCCTTCCTGCCATAAAAATTCTGCTGTTCTTAAAAACAACCTTGTTCTCATCTCCCATCTTACCACATTCGCCCATTGGTTCACCAAAATTGGTAAATCACGGTAGGATTGAATCCATGTTTTATAGGTATTCCAAATAATCGCTTCACTCGTAGGACGCACAATCAATTCCTCTTCAAGCTTCGCCTCTGGGTCTACCATCAACTTGCCTTTATTGTTTGGATCTGTTTTTAATCGATAATGTGTCACAATTGCACATTCTTTTGCAAAGCCTTCTGCGTTTTTTTCCTCTGCCTCAAATAAGGACTTAGGCACAAACAAAGGGAAATAGGCATTTTCATGTCCTGTATCCTTGAACATTTTGTCTAATGTTGCTTGCATATTTTCCCATAAAGCATAACCATATGGTTTAATCACCATACATCCTCTTACTGCACTATAATCTGCAAGCGACCCTTTTAAAACGAGGTCATTATACCACTGTGAATAGTCCTGTGCTCTTGTCGTTAGTTCCTTTGCCATTTTCTAAAAATTCTTAACATTTATTATTGTAACAAAACCGCTACTATTAACGTTCTATGTTTTAAACTTTGTTACCTTTAGGATGTCAAATGTATGCTAATTAAGGGGCATATTAAAACCAAAAAATGAACAACATGAAAAAGCAACGCAACCTATCCCTCATTGGGTTCAACGCCATCGTTCTATTAATGGCTTGTAGTTTTTTCTTAACTAGCTGTACCAGCTTACAACAAACTACAACTGCGGCCACAGACGACCTATATTTTACGCCTTCTAAAGAGGCAGAAACAAGTACAAAAACAACTGCTAGAAATAATTCAGCCGATGCGGAAGCTTTAGAAGAAGCCGAATACCAAGATTATCAAAACTACCAAGACGACCGCTTTTTAAGATTAAAAGTGGCGAACAGAAACCGTTGGTCAAGCATCGACGATTTTGGATATTGGAATAACCCTAATTTTAGAGTTGGCTTTGGCATGGGTTATGGTGGATTTGGCGGATTCGGAGGTTGGGGCGGTTTTGGTGGTTGGGGTTTTGATCCTTTTTGGGGCGGAATCGGTGGCTGGGGTGGTTATGGCGGATGGGCCGGAGGACTTGGTGGATGGGGCGGCGGATGGGGCTTTGACCCTTTCTGGGATCCATTCTGGGGTGGCGGATTCGGTGGTTGGGGCCTAGGATTTGGAGGATGGGGCGGAGGCTTTGGCGGTTGGGGCGGCTGGGGCGGAGGCTTCGGTGGTTGGGGTGGATGGAATCCTTACTTCGCAGGTTATTGGAATCCTTACAGACCAATTTATTATGGTGGTGGTGTAGGTAATTTCCCAATGCAAAGAAATAATTATACCCCAAGGGCATTGCAAACAAGCGCACCTGCTTTAGCTACATATAGAACGAATAGAAATTATAACAACTCAAATAATTTTTCTAATAACACCAATGGTTCAACACGCTATACTGGTAATCCAAATTTAAACAGTCGATTTGGTAATTTATTAAGACGTGTGACGACCAATAACTCAAACGCCAATCAAGCAAATAGTTTTGATCGTCCTGCACGTTATTTTAACAATGGCGGTTTTAGTAATAACAACCAAAACAAATCTAGTAACTCTAATACCAATTCAGCACCATCCGTAAACAACAACGCAGGTGGAAGAAGTGGTGGATTCAATAGTAGCGGATCTGCTCCTAGTTCAAGACCACCAAGAGGCGGTAATTAATTAGATTGCGTATTACAAAGGCGTTTTAATTTGGTGAATTTAAATAGTTCAATAGAAATCAATATGAAAAAAATAGTAATAGGTATTTTAGTATTCGTAAGTGCAAATTTACAAGCACAAAGTCCAGAAGATGGATTAAGATTATCTTGGTTTGCACCTTATGGAACACCACGTAGCAATGCATTGGGCGGCTCGATGGGTTCTTTAGGGGGTGACTTATCTGCAGCACATATCAATCCGGCAGGTTTAGGCTTTTACAAGTCAGGTGAATTATTAGTTACAAGTAAATATTTAAATACGGAGAAGGACTATAATTATAGAGGGACAAATACTAGCACTTCTAAAAGCAACTCTACATTAGGTAATTTAGGTATTGTCCTTGCAGATGGAAAAAAGAACAGAGGCTATTCAAGTACTGCGTTTTCAATTAGCTATACTCAAATAGCTGATTTTAATAGCAGACAAAGATTTAAAGGTGTAAATAATTTTAGCAGCTACTCAGAAAAATTCTTAGAGGAATTATACTATGACAATGCAGGGATAGGTGCTGCCGAAAACAATTATATTTTTGGAAGTTCATTGGCATTTAGAACTTATCTAATTGATACCATTGCGGGTAAAAATGGCACAGTTGATGGTTATCAAAGTTTGGTGCCAATTTCAAGTGGTGTGAACCAAACATTCGATTCTTACACCAGTGGAAGTTCTAACGAATTGGTATTTGGCTGGGGTGGAAATGTGCAAGACAAATTATACTTAGGAGCAAGTGTTGTTTTACCTATTGTCAACTTTAATCGTTCATTGCAGGTTTCAGAATCTGATTTATCATCCACCAATGCAACCAACCAATTTGGTGGTTTTGTTTTCAATGAAGATTTTAGTTCTAGGGGCTGGGGTATTGGTGCCAAATTTGGTATCATATACAAACCAGAATCTTTTTTACGTGTAGGTTTTGCATTGCATACCCCTCAGTTGATTGGCTTTAGAGATAGATTGTCTGCAGACATGACGACCAATACAGAGTCTTATGCTGGTACTGTTTCTGCAAGTTCAGCTGAATTAAATAATGGCAATACTGGACTTAGAGAGTATACCGTGATGACCCCTACCAAAGCAACATTTAGCGGTAGTTACTTTTTTGCGAGCCCAGGCAAACCAACACAACCATTAGGATTTATTAGTGCGGATATTGATTGGGTAAATTATGCTGGCACGCGTTTTTATGCAAATGATTTTGACCAGGCTTCTGCTGACTATTATGATGATTTAAACAATACCATGAAAGCCACTTACAAGAATAATTTTAATATCAGACTTGGTTCTGAAATTAAATTAACGAGCAACTGGATGGCTAGAGCAGGTACTGCATATTATGGTAGTCCTTATAAAAATGATTTTGCAGACGATAATGGTACAACATTAGTAACACCATCCCGTTTCATTGTATCTGGTGGTATTGGTTATAGAACCAATAAATACTTTTTAGACTTTACCATTTCTAGCGCAACCAATCAAGATGCAGTAGTTCCTTATCGTTTAATTGACAAACCAAGTCCTATCGCTCAAGAAAAAAGCAGCGTAGTTTTATTCAATATTGGATACGGTATCAGATTCTAATACAAGCAGAGATAAAAACATTGAACGATAACCATTGAGAGTGCATTACTGAAATTTAACTATTTAGATTTTATCATTAATATAAAAAAGCCATCCCAAAGGATGGCTTTTTTATGAACTAGGATTAACTGATTCATTTATGATGGTCATTTACCTTAATTCAAATTAAAATAAAAGACTATTTTAAATCACTAGATTTTAATCCTTGGTTCACTTTAATATCTGTATACTTAATATTGATTTTCATTTGACCTAAATCCATTAGTTGCTCTGTAGAGATTTGTACGCCATTCACTGTTTTATAGCCACTATAAAATTGTTGTTGCGTCATTTTACCTCTTCCTGGAACTTCTTCAGATTTTGAAGTCTTTACTAATAAGAATGTTGTAGCATCATAAAAACGGTGTGAAACTTTCTTAGAAGGTGTAGTCACTTCCACATCAATCGCATCTTTTCCGTCTACTTTTTCTGCACCTACAATCTTTAAATCATAGCCTTTTGTAAGGAATAACTGCTCTGGTATAAGTGTCGCTGATTCATCTAAGCCTTCTTTTAAATCGTCTGTAATAGGGGCTTCCTGTCCTTGTTGTGCCACAGAGTATTTACCATCTACGACTGCCTGTCTCATCATTGCCATGCCACCCATCGACATCGTGGTTACAGAATTACCTGGCATCACAATGGTTTGTTGCATTTCTAGAGACTGCCCCATTAAGTTCGCAGTGCCTTTTAATTGAACATCTTTAATGCTACTTAAAGCTTCTTTAGATCCTATTGCCGCGATGGCTTTCTCCATCAAAGCTACTGGCGTTAAACTAGCATCTGCTTTCACTTCTGTTGGCGCAGCTACTTCATTACCTTCTATATCAAAGTATTTTATTGGACCATATTTGTCTAAACCTTTCGCAATTTGTTTTGCATTACCTACAATCACAATATGCATTTGGTTTGTATTCAAAAATAACTTCGCTGCATTTTGCACTTTTGCCGCATCCACTGCTGCTAAATTGGTCAAGTATTTTTGATAATAGTCTGCTGGTAAATCATTACGCGCAATATTCAATGCAAAATTGGCAATCGTTGATGGATTTTCAAGTGATCTTGCAAATCCTCCAGATAAATAATTCTTCATTCTACTTAATTCTGTCTCACCTACTAGCTCATTTCTGATGGTATTGATTTCACGTAATAATTCTTGTACAGAACTATCTGTTTTTTCATTTCTAACAGAAGCTTCTGCTTGGAAAATACCAATTTGACGGCTTGGACTTAAAGAAGAATAAGCGCCATATGTAAATGCGTACTTTTCTCTTAGGTTGGCAAACAAACGGCCAGAGAAACCACCACCTAAAATATTATTCATAACTGAGCCTGCAATCACATTCGAAGATCCGGGTAACAAATCTACTGCACCAGCAATCGCTACAACACTCTGCACGCTAGCAGGTCTGTCCACAATTGCCACATAAGTTTGTTTAGGCTGAACAGGTTTAGCAAAATTTTGTTTTGTAAACACCCCTTTTTTCCAATTGCCAAAACTTTTTTCTGCCAAAGCTTTTGCAGCTGCAGGTTCTATATCTCCCACAAAAATCAAATAAGCTGCATTTGGTATCCAATAGGTATTTAAAAATGATTTAACATCTGCAATAGACACCTGATTCACTGTTTTAGTGGTCATCATTTCGCCATAAGGATGGTTTGCGCCGTAAACTAGTTTTTTAACCAAATTACCTGAAATTGCATCTGCATCGTCTTTATTTGATTCTATGCCAGACAATACTTGTTTGCGGATTTTTTCTAATTCTTCGGTTGATAAAGCAGGTTGTAAAACTACTTCTGATAGTAAACCTAATAAACTTGGGAAATTGCCTTTCAACGAACTAACCGATGCGGATTGACTAGAAGTAGACATGCTTCCACCTAAAAATTCAATAGCTTCGTCTAATTGTGCTTTTGATTTGGTGGTAGTGCCTCTTTTCAACAACTGACCAGCCATTTGAGCCACACCTGCTTTATCTCCTTCTTCAAAACCATCGTAGTCTAAAGCCAATGTAGCACTTACTTGTGGCAGTTTTGTATTCTTAACTACAAATACTTGTAACCCGTTTGCCAAAGTAAATTTAACTGGGTCGCCTACTTGAATTAAGGGCGCTTTTCCTGGTGAAGGCGCTTTTGAACGATCTATATTTTGTGCCATTGTAACCAATGGAACTAAAAATAGAAATAGATATAATTGTTTTTTCATAAAATTATTTTAAGGTATACTTTGTATAATGAT
>CAMCQV010000078.1 GCA_945877085.1 Chitinophaga pinensis | reverse complement strand
TCCTTACCCAATGCCACAATAGCCTCTTCCAAAGCGGTGTCTATGATTAAAAATGTAGTCAAGTAATAAATTTATAGTGCAAAAATAGGTTGGATTTGCCCAAAAAATTAGAAATTGCAATTCTAAATAAAATATATGTCTAAACAAATCATCCAAAGTAATAAAGTACCTGCACCTATTGGTCCTTATAGTCAAGCCGTGATTGCCAATGGTTTTTTATTTGCTAGTGGTCAAATCGCTTTTGATCCAGCTACTGGTGAGTTGGTTTTGTCGTCTATCGAGGCCGAAACAAAACAGGTGATGGAAAACATTAAAGCCATATTAGACGAGGCGAACATCAATTTTGAACATATTGTAAAGACGAGTATATTTTTAAGTAGTATGGATTTATTTACTGCAGTGAATCAAGTATATGGTAGTTATTTCAGTGCTGATTTTCCTGCACGTGAAACGGTGGCTGTGAAAACATTACCTAGAAATGTGAATGTTGAAATTAGCATTACGGCTATTATAAAATAATTGTAAACTATGCGTACTATTTTATTTTTCTGCTTGATCATTTTTTCGGGACAATTGATTGGACAAGTTTGGACTAAATATGACAGCACCATGAAAATTGGTAAAGCTGGTTATAGAATTTCTTGTTTAAATAGATCGCCAGAAAAAAATGTATTGAATATTAGACCAATAGGATTTAAATCTGATTCTAGAGAAGCATCGATAGAATTGAAGGCTAGGGTAGCTGGCGCCGAAATTGATGATTTAAACAATGATGGATTTCCTGACCTGATTATTTTTATTGAAGATGCAGCTGGTAAAAAAAGTATTTTCCCAATTTGCTCTCAAGACAATGAAAGAATTGCACCCATTTTATTTCCCGATATTTACAATGATATGGAATTGAGTAAAGGCTACAGAGGGAAGGATGAATACAAGCTAGTAGAAGGTGTTTTATTTAGAAAGTTCCCAGTTTATCCTGCAGATACCACTATCAAAGAACCAACCAATAAGATTAGACAGTTGATGTATCGTGTGGTACAAGGTGAGCGTGATTCTTGGAAGTTTAAAATGTTTAAACAATTTGAATTAACCGCTAACTAATATCCAGTAGCGATCATTATTTTTCCTACTGCTTTTTCGTTGCCCATATCATCTCGCACAAAAATTAAATAAATACCCGAAGCAACTTTTTGCTGGTGCTGGTTTCTTCCATTCCATATTGCTTGACCACCAAGCGCCCTAGTTTGCATCATGAGTTGCCCATTGATATCTGTAATTTTTACTAAGGCATTGTTCACTAAATTTTTAATCAAAATAGGCCCATTGTAATTTGGTGCAATAGGATTAGGATAAATTTTTATTGCAGATTGTGTTGCTGAGGGTTCGGTGGCATTTCCTCTATAGCTGATGATTTCATTTTTTGTAAAAAAGAATACATCTCCTTCGCTTGGTTCAATGCCAATGGATAAGACCGTATTGCTTGGAAGAGGACTATTTTCTGTGGTAAAATGTTGAAGTACTTCAGTACCATCCTTGCTGATTAACCAAGCGCCGTTATTGGTACCAATCCATTTTCTATTCGCACCATCTACACTAATAGAATGAATGGTTTCTCTTTGAAATAGATAGCCATTGAATCCATTGCTCTCTACAATTGGTAAATAGGCATCGCATGCTTCATTAATTGAATAACATTGAAAAATGGCAATACCATTGTCTGTTCCAACCCAAATAGTGCCATCTTTATCTTCAGCAATAGCAGTGACCTCCATACTTGGTAAATTACCAGATCCTTTTCCGGTATTTAATTGTCTCCAACTTGCTTGGTTATTTTGTTTTTGAAACAATAGGATACCTTGCTGCTTTGGTCCGATGATCCAGCTCAAGCCATTGTTGCCCACCACTATATTTTTAAAGTTGGTGGCACTAAATCCTGATTGAACTGGATAGCTATTCCATTGGTTATTTTCTTTGATAACCACACCAAATCCTTCTTTCAATAGCGCAATAGTACCATCTGTTTTTTGTTGTATTGATTTGATTACACCAATGGGTGGATTCGGAATAGTTTGTTCTATTAATTTTTTGTTGCGATCATAATGAATTAATTGGTTGCCCATGCCGATCCACCAACTTTGATCCTTAGGGTCTATGGATAAGGATTCGACAAAATTGATTTTTATATTTTCAAGTTGTGAAAAATTAGACCAGCCTTTTTCATTCAAGCTGGAGAGTCCAATTTTATCAGCCCCATAGCTCATGAGTAGTTGTTTGTCTGAGAAAGCATTACGCCCATATGCTGCATTTAATGGACCGCCTAGTGCAAACCATTTTGATTGATCATTTTTTTCATAAAGCCCTTTTCTCGCGTCTGCTATCCAAATAGTATTGCCATCCTTAATCAATCCTACAGGTTGAGCCAATATCGAAGAATCTACAAGTACCGTGTTGGGTAGATTACTATTAAATTGAATCAAGGCGCCATTGTTCTGATAGGATACGCCTGCCAAAATTCGGTCCTCGTCTACAGTGATTGTTTCAATTGCGCCTGATGTGATTTGAAAACTTGCAATATTGGTTTTGTAAGGATAAATTTTTTGTTGGTTGTTAAAATAGAGTTGGTTTTTAAATACAAACATATTTTTTATCCCAGTAACACCCATCGTGTCCTCTTGTATCCAAATATTAGTTTGGTCTACTGTGTTGGACCAGATTCCATTCTCTGTTAATGCAAATAATTTATTTTGATGGATGATAGTTTGCAGGACTTTTACAGTTTTACGATTGTTATTTGGGAAGTAGGTGGCTTTAATTTCTTTTTTTAATAAGTCTACAACAACGATTCCGAAATTACAGGACAGATATGCCTTATTATTGAAAACAATTAAGTCGTTAATGGCTTTATCGGCGTATAAATTAGACATTTGAATGTCGTCAATCAGGGTGACTTGATCCCCTTGTACAATATCAACTCGACTATTTTTATAAATAATGACCAATTGATTTTCGATAGGGTGCCATGCAATTTTATGAATCTCTATTGCATGTAAACCAGTTGTCGTATTGAGATAGGTTGTTTCTTTTTTTGCATCAATTTGAATAATTTGATTTGCTGCTACAACATATAGCTGATCCCCTTTGACGACTTGTCCGATTGACTCATTGGAAAAATGCGCACGCCATGTGCCAGTTGGGCCTAATTGCAATTGTGCATGCAAAGGCTTTGCAGTAAGCATCAAACCAATCAATATTAGAAACCACTTTTGCATCTTATTTTTTTATCGATTGATAAATTTGTTCTTGAATTTTTGCTCTCAGGTTCAGCGTGCTAAAAGCTTTATTGTCTCTTGTAGGGTAAACCCTGTTAGAAAGAAAAACATACAAAAGTTGATTATCTGGATCGGCCCAAACACATGTTCCAGTGAATCCTGTATGGCCAAACACACTGGCTGGAGCACTTAAACTAGGATAAGGATCTTTTGAACTGGCATTGTCTCTAGCAGTTTTGTCAAATCCAAGCCCTCTTCTGCTAGTTGGAGATTGGTAACTTGTAAATAAATCGATGGTGGCGGGTTTTAAAAAGCTTTGACCATCCCATTGTCCACCATTCAATAGCATCAAATACAATTTTGCAATATCCGTTGCATTGCTAAATAAACCAGCATGTCCAGCGATGCCGCCCATTGTGGAAGCGCCTTCATCATGAACAGACCCTTGAATGAGTTCTTTTCTAAAATAGTTGTCTAATTCTGAAGCTGCAATATTTGATTTATCTGCTCTTTCTAGTGGTAAAAATCCTGTACTACGCATTTGCATTGGACCATAAAAAGTTTTTGTACAATACTCCTGCAGATTCATCCCGGTCACTTGCTCTACGATATTGCCTAAAAAAATAAAATCATTGTCACTATATACGTATTTACCTGGGGTAGTTATTGGGCTATTCAATATTTTCATTCGAATACTATCCATCCAATCATTGGCAAGGTATTTACCTGGTGTCACCATCAATTGGTGCGTTGCATCTTGTACAGGTACAATCCATTTTGAATTGATGCTGCCGTCTGGATTTAAAAGTGCTTCATAAAATTTAATATATGGGTACAATCCGGCTTCATGTATCAATAAATCCTTTAATCGAATTTTCGCTTTTGAATTGCCAACTACCCAAGGTAAATAATCGCCAATTGTTTTTTCAATATCTACTTTACCTTCCTCTACCAATTTCATAATGGCAACCGTTGTTGCACTTGTCTTTGTCATAGAAGCAAGGTCATATAGAGTGGCATTGGTTACCAGGGGACTTTGAGGTCCGGCAATGGTGCCGTAGCTTTTATTGAAAATAATTTGATTGTTTTTAGCCACCAATACCTGACAACCAGGTATGGCACCTTTCAAAATGGCATCTGCAACAATGGAATCTATTTTTACAAGCTGTGTCTGATCAATAGTTACTGGAGGAACTTCTGATGCTAGAATTTTTTTTTTAATAAGGCTTCGGAAAGCGTTCCAAACTGTAATTCAGGACTAATGGTCACTGGCAAACTGCCACTTGCTTGTGATTTTCCTTCAAGCCATTTTTGCACAGCTGCATGACTGTATTTTGTATCTTCAAAAGCAAATAAAATATTATTGATTTTGCTAAAATCTCCCACAGCATAAGGGTTACCAAAAATTAAATGTATCCAATTTTCATGTCCGGTTTCGTTTAAGAATGCTAAGGTGGCTGCTGGTAGTTCAAAATGATTTGCAGGTCTTCTGCTATATCCATGTAAACCAACAAGCACTTGATCATATGCTTTTAAGCTATCATTGATCATTGCCAATTCACCCGCATCTTTACCAGATGTATAGAAAACCTTTACACCATATGCACTTGCAATTGAACTTGTAAATGCATTAGCAGATTTTGCATTAAAAGCAATATATGCAGTCTTATTATTTAATACAGGACTATTTGTAGCTCTTAAAAATGTAAGGGATTGTTGCGCCATTTCGGCATTGATCGTACCAACTGATTGATTCAAGTCTGCAACAATATTGTTGGTATCAATTTGTTGTGGGATATTCAAACCATGCTTGTATTTTGCCGTCAAGATTTTTTTAACCCTTGCATTGATATCTGAACGTTTAAGTCTTCTTTCTTTAATGGCTGCTCTGATTTTTTGAATGGATTGTCCAAGATCACCTGGCAAACATAACATATCGTTTCCTGCAAGAATGGCTTGCACATTGGCTTCTCCTTGTGGGAAGTAATTCGCAATCGCCTTCATATCCATCGCATCCGTCACACTAATGCCTTTAAATCCTAACTCTTTTTTCAATAACCCATTCACTGCATTTGGAGAGATTGATGTGGCATATTTTGGTCTATCGTCAATTGCAGGAACAGATAAATGCGCTACCATGATGGATTCAATACCCGCATCAATCAATGCCTTAAATGGAGCAAGCTCAAGACTATCTAATTCCGCTTTTGATTTATTAATGACTGGTAAATCAAAATGTGAATCCACATTCACATCGCCATGTCCAGGAAAATGTTTTGCAGTAGCCATGATACCATTGTCTTGCATGCCTTTCATATACGCAACACCTTGTTGAATCACCTGTGCTTTACTCTGACCAAAACTACGGTCATTGATCACTGGATTCGATGGATTGTTATTGATATCAATTACTGGACCATAATTAATTTGTATACCTAATCTTTTTAATTGTCCTGCAATCGCCGCACCCATTTGGTAGACTAAATTGCTTGAAGCAAATGCGCCCATCGAAAGTTGTCTTGGAAAGGATTCCACACTATCCAAGCGCATACCCAAGCCCCATTCTGCGTCAATCGCAATGAATAAAGGCGTCTTAGCGATGCTTTGATAAGCATTGGTTTGCATAGCTTGTCGAACAGGACCGCCCTGGAAAAAGCAAAGTCCACCTACATTGTACTGTTGAATTAAGTTGGAAATGGAGTCAATTTTATTTTGTGACCAATTGCTATGGGCTCTGATGACCATCAACTGGCCAATTTTTTGATTCATGTTCAAGGCAGAAAATTGTTTTCTAACCCACTTTTTCTCACTCATTTTTTGTGCCTGAATGGTGGTGGCAAATCCAACCAAAAATAAACTTCCTAAGACTATTTTTTTCATATCGAATATATATACGGCAATTTAAGGATAAAAAAGGCTTACCGATGATTGGTAAGCCTTTTTTTAGCTATTTTTTATGAGCGTTGCTTCAGAAATAACAGATCCTTATGCTTCTGTATTTTCCTCATCTAATTCTGGTAAGGTTGGGGTCACTTTATGTTGTTGTAATTGAGCAAACCACTTCACCATTTTCTTCATATCGCTGGCGTATACACGCTCAAAATCCATGTTAGGGAAAACTTTCTTAAAGTAAGCTTGAGTCGCTTTTGCATCTTTTTCATTAGGTAGTCCTTCTTTTGACTTACCCATTGCAATAAACACTTCTGCCAAAAACACATTCTCTTTGGTTGTAAACACTTCAATACTCTCTAAATGAGAGAATTGGTAGGCTCTAGAACTGATAAATTGGGTGGCATTTGTCTCTAGGGATCTGGCAATTGCGCCATCACTTTTGCTGGTTAATAATTCAAATAAACCTGACATGCCTGAAACGGAAATCAATTTGTTATACTCCATGGGTTCTAGTCTTTTTTTAGGAACGCAAAATACGGAAAAACCCTCAATTTTCATTTTTTAAACTACCTTTGTTTATCATTAAAAATCAAGCATATGCCCGGTTTTGAA